>DRPO01000169.1 GCA_011330835.1 Gammaproteobacteria bacterium
ATCCACCCAGCGGGCGTATTGTTTGAAGATGGCCAGCTCGTCGCCGGTGACGGTTTCGACCGAATGCACCCGGCCTTCATCGCCAAAAATGGCGCGCGCCTTTTCGATGGCCTCGGCGTAGCGCATGGACAGGTCCACACCATCGAGGTCGTAGATATTTAAGATGCCGAAACCGAGGCTGTCGACGGCGGCCTGATCCTCCGGTTTTCGCGCCACGCGCACCACGTCATGCACCCAGGGGCGCTTGCCGTCGGGGCGGTTGACGTACCGCTCGCCGCCGATCAGGGCGGATTTGACACCCGCGGCTTGCAGCAGCTCCGCCGCTTCGCGGTGAAAGGGCGCGCTGGCGCGCACCGTGCCGCCGGGATTGACGGTGAACGCTTCGGCGGTTCTCTTGTTGCCGCGATAGACCAGGCAGGTGAATTCGCCGTCGATTTTCCGGCTGATGAAATAATCGCCCACCGGGATGCGTTTTTTCGCGGTTTCGAAATCCAGCGCGATCATCATGCGCCCGAGTTGCCGGCGGCGCATGCGCGCCTGGCGCATGATCTCCGGGTCGAGCAGGCAGTCGGAGGCCTTGCCGACCCGGTAGTCGCCCAGGAGCGGTTTGAGGCGGCTTTTATCGAGAATCTTTTCCAGCGGCATTTTTCAGTTCCATGTTCGACAGGTGCGGCAGCAGGATATAGCTTTCCCCCTGAACGCGGCCTTCCAGAAATCCGCGATAGGCGGTGCTGCCGCGCCGGAACACCAGCGGTTGTTTGCCCTTTTTCCCGCCGCCGAGCAACATCAGGCAGTCCATTTCGTCAAGCTCCCTGGCCATACCGTAGAGAAAATCATAGGTCAGGCCGTTGATGTGGACGATTTGCAGTTTAGAGGAGAAGACGTACTTGCGGATCGCTTCTACGCGGGGAATCCTTTTGCCCGTCCAGCGCAGCGGAATATCGCTGTCCACATTGGCTTCGGCGCGTTCGCGCTGGCGGGAGTCGGTGAGGTTGATGTTTGCCATGGTCAGAGCATCCCGAAATCCAGGTCGTCGCTGTCGCCTTCATCGTCGTCTTCCTCGGTGGCCGCGATGATTGCCGCCTGTTCCAGCGCGGCGTATTCGATCTGGTTTTCCTCGGCGATCAGCAGCCAGTTGGTATCGTCAGAGCCCCGCAGGACAAAGGCGGGATCCGGGTTGATGCCGCCGCGATAGCTGAACAGGGTTTTGAAAATATCGCCCCGGGCCAGCGCCTTGTCCAGCGCCGGGGGAGGTCGTCGCCCAACAGGGCGTAACACAGCCGGATGCTGTGATCGAGAAATTCGCTGGCGGCGACGGTGTCTTTCAACGCCAGTCCCGTCTCGAAACTGGACGGGACGGTCTCCAGCGGTTTGCCGTCCCGATCCACCGGCGTGATCATTTTGCGGCTTACCCATTCGCCGTCGGGATTGATATAGCCGGAAGCCGTCCCGCCGCGCGGCACGAGGGTTTTGCCGTCATCCAGCAGGGTGGCGAGGGTGCATGGGTTTTCATCCATGTCCAGCGTTTCGACTCTTCGCGCGCCGTAGAGTTTGGATCGATCCACCTTGTGCAAGCTGCATTCAAAAGCGTGTTTCTGGTAGGTGAAACCGAGCTTGCGGGGCATGAGTCAGTCGTTACGTTTTTTCAACAATGCGCGGGTGGCGGTCATCGCGGTCTCGCGCCGCTGGAGACGCTGGAATAGATGATCGACTTCTGGGGGTTGCCCTCGAAACGTTCGCGGTAGCGCGTTCGCGGTAGCGGTGGCGAAAGGTCTTGACGCCTTCCTCATCCAGCGGAAACTCGTGCGCCGGCAGCAGGCGAATCGCATCGATCTTCGCCGTGGTTTTCTGCGTCTCCGGATCGATTCGATCTCGTTGCCGGAACGGCGTGAGATGCGCGTCAGAACAAGCGTGAAATTCCAAAACGCTTTTGCCGGCGGGATGCAGGCGCTCCAAGGGAAAAGAGATCCGGGCGTCCATATAATTCGTCATCGGGCCGGGGAATACAGAGGCGGCAATCATTGGCCTCCCCGCGATCCCGACGCGCTGCTCAAAAAAACCGCGCTGGAATCTGGATAATGCTGTCCGTCAATGGTTCGATCTTCTCCGAATTGTTGACCAGAATGCCCAGCTTTGCCTTTGTGTCCTCCATGAATATCCGCAATGGCGTGAGCATGCGTGAAGTGACTTTGTGTCCAAGCTTCACCTCCACCGGAATCAGGCCAAACGAACCTTCGATCACCAGGTCGATCTCCGAGTGATCCCGGGTGCGGTAGTAGTAGAAATCCACGCCGGTCGCCAGGGTGCTCTGGAACCCGCGAATGATTTCTTCGATAACGAATGATTCGAAGGAGGCGCCCGCGGATGGGTGGACTAGCAGGTTATCCACATTGTCGATTTTCAAAAGATGATGATGTATGCCGCTGTCCCTGAAGAACCCCTTTGGCATTTTCTGTACTTTTTTCAGGCTGTTTTTCTCAAAGCTTCTCAGGTTTCGCCAGATAAAGGTGTTGTGAAAGATTTCCAGGTACTCCTTGATGGTCACCGAGCTGACATCGAGCGCCCGGGCGATTTTGGAATAATTGAGGATGTCGCCGGAATAATAAGAGAGCGCCTGAATGAACAAGCGAAAATTATGCACATTGATGCGGGGAAACAGGCGCTGGATATCCCGCTGAATGTAATCGGTAAAATACTGATCCATCCACAGGCCGCGAAACGCCGGAATTTCCTCGGCCTTGATTCTTGGCTCCGGATAACCGCCCGCGAGCCAATGCTGGTAGACCTGATCGACTTCCAGCGCTGGTTGCAGGGCCAGCAAGCCGTCAATATCGGGTTCCGCTTGTGAGAGCAGCCCATAAATCGAGGGCAAGGGCTGGTCATAAAACTCGGCGGCCTTGAACGGCCAAAGCTCCACGGTGGCGATGCGGCCCGCCAGGCTTTCCGTCAACCCTTTCACAATCTCTGGCGAGCTGGAGCCGGTCAACAGGTAACGGCCCGTTGCCTTGCGATCCTGGTCGATCACGCTCCGCAGTACGCGAAACAAATCCGGATACTGCTGCGCCTCGTCGATAATCGTCGCCTCCCGCCGGCGACTGAAAAAACCCAGCGGATCGCTGCTGATCAACTGGTAGTCGTCGGGCCGCTCCAGATCGTAGTAATGCCAGTCCGGACGCAGCTTTTTCACCAGCGTCGATTTGCCGCACTGCCGCGAACCGACAATGGCGACGACCGGAAACAGTGACAACAACTGGTCG
>DRPO01000170.1 GCA_011330835.1 Gammaproteobacteria bacterium
AGATACTTTTGCAACTACTGATACCTCTTGCGAGGCATATCGCGCCGGGACGAGACTCCTCTCTCCTCGTCACCAGCGGCCAGCCCTCCGGTCCGCGCGAAACGGAACCGTATTCCCGACAACAATCGTCAGGACTCAACGTCCCTGCCACGATGTTGTATTTTTCTGTCAGCCCGACGGTATTACATCATGAGAAAACGTCCGATCCCACCGTCTGAGTCGCAAAAGCGGCCGGCAATCCCCGCCGATGTCTGAAAATTTGACTGAGTTCACTCTCGGAAAAGGGTAAACTCCCGCGAATTTCGTAGAGACAACCGATCCGAGGAACCTGTCAATGAGTCTGATCCGTCCATTCCGAGGCCTGAGGCCCGCCGCCGGGCAAGCCGAAAAAGTCGTGGCGCCCCCCTATGATGTCCTGAACAGCGCCGAGGCGCGTCAGCAGGCCGAGGGCAAGCCCTGGAGTTTCCTGCACATTTCCAAGCCGGAAATCGACTTGCCGGACGATATCGACCCCTACGATGACGCCGTGTACGCCAAGGCGGGCGAGAACTTCCGCAAGACCATCGAAGCCGGGATTCTGGTTCGCGACGCCAGGCCCTGTTATTACGCCTATCGCGCCATCATGGGCGAGCATCAGCAGACCGGTCTGGTCGCGGCCGCATCGGTCAGGGACTATGACAGCAACCGGATTCGCAAGCACGAGTTCACCCGCCCCAAAAAGGAAGATGACCGGGTTCGGCAGATCGAAGCCGTCAACGCCCAGACCGGCCCGGTGTTGCTGGCCTATCCCGACCAGCCCGACATCGACCGGATTCTGGCGGAAGCGAGCGAAGGAGAGCCGGTCATCGATGTCACCGCGGATTCCGGCGTTCGCCATATGCTCTGGGTTATCGACGATGAGGCCACGATCGAGGACCTCACCCGGTTATTCGACGATTTCAAGGCCATCTACATCGCCGACGGACATCACCGCTCGGCCGCGGCGTCCCGCGTCTGCCACGCCCGCGGATGCGACGAAGACGCGCCGCACAGCGCCTTTCTGAGCGTCATCTTCCCCCACCACCAGATGAAGATTCTGGACTACAACCGGGTGATTCGCGACCTGAACGGCCTGAGCCGGGAAGAACTGCTGGAGCAAATCGGCGAGAATTTCACCATCGAGGAAAAGACCGGGGCGTTCTCACCGGATCAACCCGCCACTTTTGGCATGTATCTCGATGGCCAGTGGTATCGTCTGGCCCTGAAACCGGAACTGATCCCCAAAGAGGATCCCGTTCGGCGGCTGGATGTCAGCCTGTTGGCGGACCGGTTGATCGAACCCGTGTTTGGCATCTCCGACCCGCGCACCGACGAGCGCATCGATTTCGTCGGCGGCATCCGGGGGATGGGCGAACTGGAGCGACGAGTGGACAGCGGCGAGATGGCCGTCGCCTTCTCCCTGTTCCCCACCCGCATGGAAGACTTGATGGCCGTCGCCGACGCCAACGAGGTCATGCCGCCAAAATCAACCTGGTTCGAACCCAAGCTGGCGGACGGGCTGGTCAGTCACGTTCTGGACTGATCAGACTCTTCGAACTCACCGGCTTTTCCAGGAAAAACAGGTCGTGGATCTCTTGCGTCCACGCCTGATCCCCGTCCCCGTGGGCGGAAGTCATCGCGAATATCGGGAAAGTCCGTTGCGGCAAACGCGCATCGATGCGTTCGCAGAGCGCGCGACCGCTGGCGCCTGGCCGGTCGATATCCATGATCAATGCATCGGGAGGATCATCCGCCAGCGCGTCCAGCGCCGCCTCGCCTGACGAGAAGACGCTGATCTGATGTCCGGCGCGCTCCAGCATAAGCTTGAGCAAACGGGTCAAAGCAGGATCATCCTCGGCGATAAATATTTTCGACATGGCCATACCTTTCGGAAACGCATTCCGCGTACTCTTCCTTATCGGCATGGCGCTTGCGGGATGGAGCCTCCCGGAGAGCCTTTCGGGCGACCGGTAGTCCGCGGTCGATGAGAGCCGCCATTTGTCACGAATATGCCTCCCGCGACCCCGCGCGCCGTTTACAATCGCGCCGGATGGTCGATAGCCTCAATAGTCGGCGTTCCGTGCGCCCCGGGAGAATCCTGGGCCAGAGAACCGACAGAAATGACACAAGCGAAAAGGGATTTCAGCAATGAGCAGCACGGGCTACGAACACAGCCTCGCGTCGGACGAGGCGACAACCGTCAACACGGTGGCGACCCAGCCGGAAACGGCGCACCCTCTGACGAGCAGCATGCCGCAACCGGACAATGAAATCCCGTCAGCCTACTCGGTGTACCTGGAAATACGTCAACAAGTCGAAGCGTTCGAGCGTCTCGCCAACGACGATCAGGCGGTCGCCATCACCCTGCCCGCCTACCCGTTCTTTACCGAAACGCGGCTGCAATCGATCTTCGTCCATCAGTCCGGCACGGTCTCCATTATCGGACAGGCCAAGGCGGGCAAGGCTGTCAGCGTGCGCGAGCAGGTCAATTCGCTTTCCTACGCCCTGTCGCTAGTCTACAAACCAGCGCGAGACGCCAAGTCGGAGCGCGTGGAAGTCGGGTTTATCTCTTCGATCTAACCCGGTCGCCCGTCTACCCTGGGTCTTAGCCATATCGGCAGGTAGTAGCCCAGAAACAGGGCGAACCCCAGAATCCACAGCGCCTGGGAAATCAGTATCAGCAACGCATACTGGCTCAGCAACATCGGCAACACGACCCGGACGAATGCGCCGGCCAGCAGCAGCGCGAAGATCGGCCCCAGAATCCCGGGCGGATCGAAAACATTGCGTCCGGTATGGCCGAGACTGACACGGGCCATCATGCCAATGGTCACCAGCCCGATCCCGCCATAGGCGAACGCATGCAGCGCCAGAAACGGCGACAGACCGGCCAGTTGGGACAACAGCTTCAGCCCGAATCCCAGCGTGAGGAACGCATAGGCGAGATACAAGACCCAAAGCAACGGCTTGCGCCAGATCCCGGGGTGATGCCAACCCCACAACCGCAGTCCATGCAAAACCAGCAGAATCCCCGCCAGCAGCGCAATGGTGAGCCGCCATTCGGGGAAAAACACATCGAACAGCCAGAACAGCAGGAACACCGCCAGGCTGCCGATATCCAGCCACAACCAGTTCTTCAGCTCGACGCCTTCCGCATCGACGCCGCGTTCGATGAAAAACGGGATCACCCGCCGGCCCATGACGAACACCAGACCGAGCAGAAAATAGAGCCCCGAATACAGCCCCCAGTTGACGCCATCCGCCAGGATGCCGGCCGCACCGAGATAGAACAGCACATTGGCCGCCATCAGCAGCGCCAGCTTGGCCACGATCCCGATCTGCTTCCACTGCCTGACGCGCAGCACCGGCGCCGTCACCGCTACGATCAGCAACCCGAGAAAGGCGACATCAACGAACGCCGTGAACAACAGAACGCTTCCCGAATCCAGCAACAACAGCACTCGCGCCAACGCCCACAAGCCCAGCAACAACCCCAATCGCCAGCCCTGCCACGTCTGCACGCCCGTCCAGTTCCTGACCGCCGTCAACAGAAACCCGGCGGCCACCGCCAGCGTATAGCCAAAGATCATTTCATGAGCGTGCCAGACCATGGGCGGCAACCCGGACAAGGGCATCCTCAACCAGCCGGGGTACAGAACAAGCCACAGAGCGACCGCGACGACGGCCCACAGGGCGGCAGCGAGAAAAAATGGACGGAAGCCGAGTTGCCAGAGCGCGAACCGACGGGGAGCGTCGGAGTCCAAGGTCAAGGGTATCGGTTGCATAATCAGTGAAATCGACGGGACGAAATCCGGTGAATGATAAGAAAATGAACAACGGATGGCCTAGATGTAAATCAAGGCGGGAAATAAATAGCGCGTATTACCCTATCACAATCAAATTGTGTGGATTCCATGCCAATTGTGGCAGAATTGGCCGCGGCTCCCGCGCGGATAGCGCCGAGCCGTCGGGATTCAGCGAACCAGGATACAACTTCCAACGAAATATGGCGTTTTGTTGTCAAATCCAGCCGGCGACCCGAATCGCCGAAGATGCGAGCGCGATGGTCCGCAAGCTCCCGACCTGCGCGACCGATCGGGACAACCGCCCTGTTTTATCCGCGCGTTTCATCGAACCCGCTCTCGTCAGTGGGTTTTTTTTGCTTTCGGAAACTGTCACGGCCCGCCCGACGCGGCCTGGACGCGCCCCTTTCCGTTTGGTCCGATCGCTGACCGGCAATCGAACCAAACTCAACTAACCATCAGGAGATCACTATGACCCCAGGCATAATCTTCGCCATACTTTGCGCACTCGGAGCAATCGTATTCGGCATCAAATCCCGTGCCGCCATCCTGTCGATGCCTGACGGTTCAGACCGCATGAAGGAAATCGCGATGGCCGTCCAGGAGGGCGCACAGGCCTATCTGAAACGTCAATACACCACCATCGCCATGGTCGGCGCGGGCCTGTTTGTGCTGATCTGGATCTTCATCGGGTTCGCCACCGCGTTCGGGTTCGCGCTGGGCGCGATTCTGTCGGGCGCGACCGGCTTCATCGGCATGAACATCTCCGTCCGCGCCAACTCGCGCACCGCCGAAGCCGCCCAGCAAGGTCTCAACCCGGCGCTGCAGGTCGCCTTCAAGGGCGGCGCGATCACCGGCCTGCTGGTGGTCGGACTCGGCCTGCTCGGGGTCGCCGGCTACTATGCGATTCTCACCCTGGCGACGCCCGCCGGCGAGTCGGTCAACCTGGCGCCGCTGGTGGGGCTGGCCTTTGGCGGGTCGCTGATCTCCATCTTCGCCCGTCTCGGCGGCGGCATCTTCACCAAGGGCGCCGACGTCGGCGCCGACCTGGTCGGCAAGGTCGAGGCCGGCATTCCGGAAGACGACCCCCGCAACCCGGCGGTCATCGCCGATAACGTCGGCGACAACGTCGGCGACTGCGCCGGCATGGCCGCCGACCTGTTCGAGACCTACGCCGTCACCCTGGTCGCCACCATGCTCCTCGGCGCGGGGCTGATCTCCGGCGGCGCCGGCATTGTCTACCCGCTGGTGCTGGGCGGCATCTCCATTATCGCCTCGATCATCGGCACCTTCTTCGTCAAAGTCCACAGCGATTCCGACAACATCATGCACGCCCTCTACAAGGGGCTGATCGTTTCCGGCGGCGTCTCCGCCGTGCTGTTCCTGCCGGCGACCGCGATCGTCATGGGCGGCAATGGCGAATACTCGGTCTGGCAACTCTACCTCGCCTCGCTGGTCGGGCTGATCGTCACTGGGATGCTGGTGGTGTTCACCGACTACTACACCTCCACCGAATACAGCCCGGTCAGGGGCGTGGCGGAAGCCTCCACCACCGGACACGCCACCAACATCATCGCCGGTCTGGCGCTGTCCATGAAGTCCACCGCGCTGCCCGTGCTCATGGTCTGCCTCGGCATCTATGAAGCGCACTACTTCGCCGGCCTCTACGGCATCGCCATCGCGGTCACCTCGATGCTCTCCATGACCGGCATCATCGTCGCCCTCGACGCCTATGGCCCCATCACCGACAACGCCGGCGGCATCGCCGAAATGGCCGAACTGCCCTCGGAAGTCCGCAAAACCACCGATGCGCTGGACGCCGTGGGCAACACCACCAAGGCCGTCACCAAGGGCTACGCCATCGGCTCAGCCGGCCTCGCCGCGCTGGTGCTGTTCGCCGATTACACGCATAACCTCGAACACGGCGGCATCGCCACCAGCTTCGACCTCTCCAACCCAATGGTCATCATCGGCCTGTTCATCGGCGGCCTGGTGCCCTACCTGTTCGGCGCCTTCGCGATGGAAGCCGTTGGCCGCGCCGCCGGCGCCGTGGTCATCGAAGTTCGCAACCAGTTCAAGAACGATCCCGGCATCATGGAAGGAACCAGCAAGCCCGACTACTCTCGCGCGGTCGACATGCTGACCAAATCCGCCATCAAGGAAATGATCATTCCTTCGTTGCTGCCCGTCGCGGTTCCCGTCATCGTCGGCCTCGTCCTCGGCGCTCAGGCGCTTGGCGGACTGCTCGTCGGCACGATCGTTACCGGCCTGTTCGTCGCCATCTCCATGACCACCGGCGGCGGCGCATGGGACAACGCCAAG
>DRPO01000171.1 GCA_011330835.1 Gammaproteobacteria bacterium
GACATTGCATGCCGGCCTTTTTCGCCCGCTCGCAAGCCGTCTTGCCGCTGTATTTCGAGAAATCCAGCCCCCAGGCCTCGAATAACGACCGGAAAGCCGTGTTCGTGTTGGCCTTCAGCGTCAGACGGGATTCCAGCTCCGGCCCGGAGAGCGCCCGGATGGCGTTGTCCAGATCCGGCGGCGCGGCTTCCTGGGTCGCCGCCTGGGCAATCGCGGGCTTCGGCGCCGCTTCGGGCGCATCAGCCGCCTCGGCGGAAGGCTTGGCTTCGAGCGCGCCGGGCGGCTGTTGGGCGAGCGCGGGTTCCGTTGCCTGCGCCGGCGTCTGGTGGCTCCAGAGCGCCCACCCGCCCGTCGCCAGGGCCAGAACCGCCAGGCCGCCCAATACCCACGGCAACGGGCTGCGTTGGGGTTTGGGGCGATTGAAAACTTCCCCGGCGGCGCGAGTCAGCAGGCCAACATCGACAACCTCCTTTTGCCGGCCATAGGCGCCCGTCAGGGCGCGGTCGCAGATCAGGTTCATGATCCTCGGGATGCCCTCGGAAATCTGGTGCAGCTTCTTGATCGCGCGCGGCTTGAACAGCTTGCGCTGCGCGCCGGCGATCTTGAGGCGGTGTTCCACGTAGCTCCTGGGTTCGGCCAGCGACAGCGGCTCCAGGTGATAGCGCGCGGTAATCCGCTGATTGAGTTGACGAAGCTCGGGGCGCGCGAGGATATCCTTGAGCTCGGGCTGGCCGATCAGGATGATCTTCAGCAGCTTTTCGGAGCTGGTTTCGAGGTTCGTCAGAAGGCGGATCTGTTCCAGCGTTTCAGCGTTCAGGTTCTGCGCCTCGTCGATGATGACCACGGCGCGGTCGCCGGCGGCGTGCACCTCCAGCAGCCAGTGATTGATGGTGTCGATCAGCTGCTTGCGGCTGTCGCTGTTGCGATCGTAGGGGATCTTGAACTCGTCGCAAATGCTCGCCAGCAGCTCCACCGGGGTTTGCAGCGGGTTGAGAATCAGCGCGAAATGGACGCCTTCGGGCGCTTGCAGCAGCATCCGGCGGCACAGCGTGGTCTTGCCGGTGCCGACTTCGCCGGTGAGCAAAACGAAGCTGCCGGTCTCGTCCGCGCCGTACAGCAGGTGCGCCAGGCCATCCCGGTGCTTCTCGCTGAGGAACAGAAAGCGGGGGTCGGGGCTGATCGAAAAGGGCTTTTCAGTCAGGCCAAAGTAGTTGAGATACATGCGGCAAGTTTACTGGAATCGGGCGATTTTTGCTGATGCGTCACGCAGATTCGAGATAAAATGGCTGCTTCTGAATCCACTTCCGGGGGGGCGCCCATGTCCGAAACCGATTTGCGCAATGAGCGGCGAGATTATGTCGGTCGTGAGTTGCGCAGGAAAGACCTCGCCGACCGACCCGTCGATCTTTTTCATCAATGGCTCGAAGAGGCCCGCCAGCACCCGGTGGAAGATCCAACGGCGATGACCGTGGCGACCTCGGGAGCCGACAATGCGCCGGGAGCGCGCACGATCCTGCTCAAGCATTTCGACGACGACGGCTTCTGCTGGTACACCGACAAGCGCAGCCCCCAGGGCGTCGAACTCCGCGCCAACCCCCGGGCCGAGCTGCTGTTCTTCTGGCGACCGCTGTCGCGCCAGGTGCGGATCGTTGGCGAGGTCGAGGATCTGCCGGACGCGGAGAGCGATGACTATTTCAATGAAAGACCCCTGATGAGCCGGTTTGCCGCCGCCGCTTCGCTGCAATCGTCGGTGATCGAAAATCGCGCCGAGCTGGAACGGAAAATCGAGGCGCTGCGACGACAGTATCCCGAAGGCGACGTGCCGCGCCCCCCCGAATGGGGCGGTTATCGACTGCGCCCCCACTCATTCGAATTCTGGCAAGGACGGGAATCCCGACTGCATGACCGCTTCCGCTATACCCGCGCGGGCGACGGCTGGCGCATCGAGCGGCTGGCGCCTTGATCGAGCGAATGATCGACGCGCTGGAGCCGGGTTGGCGCGCGGTTTTCGAACCGGTTCTGGCGACCGATTACTCAACGGCGCTGAACGATTTTCTCGGTCGGAAAAAACGCGAAGGCGTCGAACTGTTGCCGCCGGAGCCGGACTGGTTCAACGCGTTTCGCCTGACGCCGCTGGAATCGGTGCGCGTCGTGATTCTCGGGCAGGATCCTTATCCAACCCCCGGGCACGCTCACGGTCTCTGTTTTTCCGTGCGGCGCGATGTCTCGCCGCTGCCGCGTTCGCTGATCAATATCTATCGCGAACTGGCGGACGATCTCGGCATCGTCAATCGCCTCGGCGACCTGTCGGGCTGGGCAAGACAAGGCGTTCTATTGCTCAACACCGTGCTGACGGTGGACGCAGGCCAGGCGGCGAGCCATCGCGGCAAGGGCTGGGAGCCCTTCACCCGGTCGGCGATCGAGGCGGTCAACGCCGCTGATTCGCCCGTCGCATTCATTCTCTGGGGCAACGACGCCCGCAAGCGGGGAGAGTTTCTCGACCGCAAGCGCCACCTGGTGCTGGAATCCGCCCACCCCTCACCGTTGTCGGCGCGCAGAGGGTTTTTCGGCAGCCGGCCCTTTTCCAGAACCAATGCCTTTCTGGAATCCCGGGGACTGGCGGGGATAGACTGGCGGGTATAGCCAACACGCCAGAACCGTTACGAGAGACCAGACGCATGTTGAAGGTTTTGCAGCTTTCCGATCTTCACCTGTTCCCCCGGGAAGGCGACGGCGCGGGCTGGTGTGACGCCCACGAGGATCTGGATACCGCTCGAACGCTCTCGACGGTATTGTCCGAAATCCAACGCCGGGGGGTGGATTATGACCTCTGCGTCGTCACCGGCGATATCGCCCAACAGGCCAGCGAAGAGACGTACCGACGGTTCGCCCGGCTCATGGACGGCGTCTCCACGCCGATCTACTGCCTGCCCGGCAACCACGACGACGTCCGCATCATGCGCGGGGTCATGCCGATGGGCCGCGTCAGCGCCCCCGGATTCGCGCTGCGCGACGGCTGGCTGCTGGCGTTTCTCGATTCCAGCCTGCCCGATGAAGAACCCTCGGGCCGCCTTTCAGCGTCGGAGCTGAAACGGCTGGCCGACCTGCTGGAACAGCATCCCCGGCATCAGGTCATGCTCTTTGTCCATCACCAGCCCATCGATGTCGGCAGCGCCTGGCTCGACAAGATCGGCCTGCTCAATCGGGAGGCCTTGTTTGACGCGATTCGGGGACGCGACACGGTGCGCGCGATTGTTTTCGGGCATGTGCATCAGGCCTTCGACCGGTTGGAGAACGGCGTCCGTCTGCTCGGAACGCCGTCCACCTGCATCCAGTTCGAACCGGGACGCGAGACATTCGGATATGGCGCGCCGACGCCCGCCTGGCGAGAGTTGACGCTCCACCCGAACGGCGCTATCGAAACCTCGGTGGGCTGGGCGACGGGGATAGTGATGTGAGAGTCTGCTCCATGAACTGGATCCCGGCGTTCGCCGGGATGACTAGTTTCTTTACAGTCGTCACGACCAGCCATTCACCTCGACCTCCCGGCCCCTCACCTCGTCATCCCGGCGAACGCCGGGATCCAGAAACACCCCTACCTTCCGTCAAACATATACCTCCAGGTAATGAAACCTGGGCCACTCCCAACTATTGATGCGCGGTCAACGCAACCTGCCGCGAATCCAGAAACCGGCGCACATCGTCGATCGTGGTCGCCACGGACACATCGTCGCGGCGCACCAGCTTGCCGTCTACCCGTGTCGCGCCAAAGGCCCGGACGATTCCCGCCAGCACATGTCGACCGTTCTCGCAGGCGATCAATCCGCCGCCCGATTGGCCGAAATTCACCGAGGCCGAGGTGTACAGCGAATTGGCCCACAGCCCCTTGTACTGACCCGAGGCCGCGACCAGCGCCTGCCCGAAGGGATAACCCATCGCCCACACCTTTTCCAGCCGGGTGCGCGAGTGGCGGGCGAAAGGCACGGCGGGGAAAGGCAGATTGTCCGAGGTTTCGATCAGCGCGAGATCGAGTTCACGCTGGCGAGACACCACGAATCCGGTCGTGTGGAATCCCGAGTCGCTCACCTCCACCCGCGATCGGTCCACGACAACGTGAGCCGCCGTCAGCACCAGATTGTCGCCGATAACGACGCCGCTGCCGACAGAGACGCCGGCTTCGATCAGGACAATTCCGCGTCGGACTTTTTCATCCGGCGCACCACAATGCCCGGCGGCGAAAAGGCGTGTTGAAAACAGCGCCAGCAAAGCCAGCGCAACGATGGAGCGAATGCTCCAGGACTGAAGTTTCTTCGAGGACACCCGCGGCTCCCCTCCCCTGGATTGTTATTGTTTTTCTATGCGTCGGGGGCCGTTGAGCGCGTTGGCGTCCAGTAACGAAGCAATCGCCGCGCCTGACCCCAGTCAGAGCGAGTCTATCGAGGGCGCGGGGAAACGTCGGGGAACGGCGTCAACCCAGGCTGTGGGGTGTTCGCCAGCGGTTTGACGGAGCGGCTGAATGGTTGGCTCGCCTGCAACCGGGTGAGACCGAGTTCACCCCCGGTTGAGCGGAAAAAAACTCGCAAACAATGCGCTATTCGGAATTCAGCCTCTTGCGCAGCCGATCCGACAGCCGCAGCGACAACGCGAGAATGGTCAGCGTCGGATTGGCGTAGCCGCCGGTGGTAAATACGGAGCTGGAGGCAATATGGAGATTCTCCACGCCGTGAACCTGACAATGCCGGTTCACGACGCCCCGGCGCGGATCGTCGTGCATGCGCGTCGTCCCCATCAGGTGATGCAGCCCCAGCGAGCCGATGGCGGGCCGCCCGTCGGGGGTCGCCGGTTCGTAACGCCCAAGGCCGGCGCTGGCGAGCGTTTCGACCATGAGTCGCTGGGCCTTTTGAAGCCGGTCGAGGTCGGCTTCGGGCCAGCGGTAGTGAAGGCGGATTTTGGGCATGCCAAGCGCGTCGGTTTCGTCGATCAGAGTCACCCGGTTTTCCGGCAGCGGCGCCTGTTCGACGAAGGCCAGCAGCTCTAGCCGGCGGTAGCGTTTGTGATTGTTTTTCAGCCGTGACCAGCCGCCTTGTCCGAAGCCGGGCATCAATGGCGCCTTGTGGACGATCTTGTGGTACATCATTTCGGCCAGATGGCGACCGCCGCGCGCCGCGCTCCACAGTTTCCGCGCCGCCTGTTCCGGCCAGCGTCGGGCTTTCAGGTCGATCATCAGCCCCTTGAGGGCCTCGATGGCCGCGACGTCCTTCAGTTCGGGCATCGGAAACAACGTGGCGGAGAGGTTGTGCAGACCGTGCTCGCGCATCAGGGGATCGGCGAGGCTCAGGCCGGCCAATACGGAGGTTCCCTCGACCAGGCGCATGTCGTAGAGATGCAGCCGGTCCAGCAGGCGCGGATCGTCGGGGTAGAAATTGCCGCTGGGAACCAGGCTGTGATCCATGAAGTAGCGACCGACGACATCGTGGCGGTTGCCGAGGCCCTCGGCAAAGCGGGAGCGCGAGGCGAGCAACAGCCGGGGCGTTTGCAGTCCGCCC
>DRPO01000172.1 GCA_011330835.1 Gammaproteobacteria bacterium
ATCGCAGCCAGGTGATCGCGGTTGTGGACGGCGTACGTTATGTCAATGACTCCAAGGCCACCAATGTCGATGCTGCGGCCCGCGCGCTGGCCGCCTTCACTCGGATCCGCTGGATCTGCGGCGGCTTGCAAAAGGATGGCGGTCTGGCGCCTTTGAACGCCGCTGCTGGCGCGGTCGCCAAGGCCTATGTGATCGGCCGCGAAGCCGCCGGGTTCGCGCGCCAACTGGAGGTGGAGTCCGAAATCTGCACCACCATGTCGCGCGCCGTCGCCCGCGCCATGGCCGAGGCCGAACCGGGTGATACCGTGCTGCTGGCCCCGGCAACCGCCAGTTTCGACCAATACGACAATTTCGAGCTGCGTGGCGAAGATTTCATCGCCGAGGTGACCAGACGGCTGGCCTGATCGACCGTTGTTGGGGTTTCACTTCGGGCAAGTGTGTTCAAACCTGCGGTGTAAACGGCGTTTTGTCCCGCACCATCGCGTTGAGAATCACCAGCAGCTTGCGCGCCACCGCAATGATAGCCTGCTTTGGCGCCTTGCCCTTCGCCTTCAACCGTTCGGCGAAGGCCCGCAGCTCCGGATCGTGCCGCGAAGCGCTCAGGCCGGCCATGTAGAGCGCATCCCGAAGGCTCTTACGCCCGCCGCCGATCCGTCGCCGACCCTCGCGCAAACCGCTGTCGCGCGCCAGCGGCGCCAGTCCCGCCAGCGCCGCGACCTGGCCCGGCGTCAGCTGGCCCAGCTCGGGCAGTTCGACCAACAAAGTCGTCGCCGAAACCGGCCCCACCCCCGGTGCCGAGCGCAGCAGATCGGCCCGCGCACGCAACGCCGGACAGGCGCGGATCAGCGCCGAGATCCTGTCCTCGAGCCGCCCGATCTCGCCCTCGAACAGGCGCAGAACCCGCCGGATCGAGGCCAGAGCCACCGCGTCCCGGGTCTGCCCCAGACGGGTCGCCTCGCGCTTGCGCATCTCCACCAGCTGCCGGCGGCGTACGTGCAAGGCCCTGAGTTTGCGGGTGTCTTCCGTCTCCGGCGGGCATTCCGGAAGCGCCAGCCGCAGCCCCATCTCGCGCAGCATGGCCGCATCGACCCGATCGGTCTTGGCCAGCCGCCCCAACGCCGTCGCGAACGCCCGCGCCCGACGTGGATTAACTCGCAGCGCCGGCACTCCGGCGTGCGCCAACGCGTCTCGCAGCGGCGTCTCGCAGCCCCCCGAGGCCTCGAACACCACCTTGCCGCCGCACTTCGCGACACCCCGCGCAAAGTCCGCGAGCTTGCTGTTGGCGATCCGTCGATGGCCCTCGGGGCCGCTCACGTCGATCCAGTTCTTCGCCACATCGACACCGAAAACAACTTCTGTCATGATCTCACCTGTTCCAGTCGCACGGAGTCGGCTTCAACCGCTCCAATCAAGTGTGCAGGACAACCAAAGGCGGGCGGGGCTCAGGCCCAAAAGCGATGTCTACGCATCCGGTATTTAACGAGCTCCCGCCCGCCGCCAGTATCGCACATTTGCAACGGACTGGTATTTCAGGCCAGAAAGAAGCTGGGGACTCTTTCCCGCTTCTTTCTGGCCCGAAATACCAGTCCGTTGCAAATGTGCGATACTGGCGGCGGG
>DRPO01000173.1 GCA_011330835.1 Gammaproteobacteria bacterium
CCGCCACATCGCGCGCGGCTTTGAGCCGGAGGATCTCGACGGCAAGGTTCTGGCCATCGCCGCCACCGATGACGAGGCGGTCAACCAGCAGGTTTCCGAGCTGGCGAAGGCGCGCAATCTGCCGATCAACGTGGTGGACAATCCCGCCCTGTGCAGTTTTATCATGCCGTCGATCGTCGATCGCTCGCCCATGCAGATCGCCATTTCCACTGGCGGCGCTTCCCCGGTGCTGGCGCGGATGCTGCGCACCCATCTGGAAAGCTCGATCCCCAACGCCTATGGCAAGCTGGCCGGGCTGGTGGAAACCTTCCGCGAGCAGGTCAAGGCGACCTTCCCCTCCGTCGAGCAACGCCGGATCTTCTGGGAGGACGTGCTGGAAGGCCCCATCGCCGAACTGGTTTTCGCCGGCAAGGAGGAGGATGCCCGCCGCCGTCTGCAACGCCTGATCGACGATGCGCGCGATCAGCCCAAGGCCGAGGGCGAGGTGTTTCTCGTCGGGGCCGGCCCCGGCGATCCGGATCTGCTGACCTTCCGGGCGCTGCGCCTGATGCAGAAGGCCGACGTGGTGGTCTACGACCGGCTGGTCTCGAAGCCGATCCTCGACCTGGTGCGGCGCGACGCGGAAAAATTCTACGTCGGCAAGGAACGCGCCAACCACGCGGTCACCCAGGAGAACATCAACGCCTGCCTGGTGCGTCTGGCGCGCGAAGGCAAGCGGGTGCTGCGGCTCAAGGGCGGCGATCCGTTCATCTTCGGGCGCGGCGGCGAGGAAATCAGCACCCTGATGGAAGAAGGCGTCAACTTCCAGGTCGTTCCCGGCATCACCGCCGCGGCGGGCTGCGCCTCCTACGCCGGCATCCCGCTGACCCACCGCGATTACGCCCAGGCGGTCATCTTCGTCACCGGCCACCTGCGCGACGGCAGCGTCAATCTCAACTGGGACATGCTGTCGCACGACCATCAGACCGTGGTTTTCTACATGGGTCTGCACGGCGTCGGCATTATTTGCGAACAACTGATCCGGCACGGTCGCGCCGCCGATACGCCCGCCGCGCTGGTGGAGCGCGGCACCTTGCCGGATCAGAAGGTTTATCTCGGCAATCTGGCCACCCTGCCCCAGCTTGTCCGCGACAACGACGTCAAGCCGCCGACCCTGATCATTGTCGGCGAAGTGGTCGAAATGCATGAAAAACTGCGCTGGTTCATGCTCGACCGGGAATATACATGAGCCTCTTACTCAAGGTGATCCGACCATGAACGAATTCGAATCTCTCGGCAGCTGCTCCGGCAGCGACCCCATTGCGCTCCAGGTGCTCGACGACAGCATGGAGCCGGAATTCCCCAAAGGCTGCATCATCGTTATCGACCCTTCCGGCGTCATCGAGAACGACGCCTACGTGTTCGCCAAGTACGAAGGCGAATTCATCTTCCGTCAACTGAAAATCGACCTCGACGAGAATGGCGCGAAACGCTACCGGCTGGTCGCCACCAACGGCGATCACCCCGAATTGCCCTTGCCGGGCGTCGAGGCCATTCACGGTCGAATCGTCCAGCGCGCCGGTCGGCGGCGAAAGGATCGCAAGCACTATATCTGAGGGACGCCGCCTCCTTATACTACTCGCGCCCAAGAATACCCCATTCATGGCGCGCGTCTTTTCGCCGATAGCGGTGTTGCAAAAACTTGACGTAGCCCCACTATGCCTGCGTTTTTGCGCCTTGCTCTCGACGAAAACCTACCCACCCTGAATGGGGCATTCTTGAACGCGAGAAGTGTTAATCGTTGCATATATTCTCGCAGCCACGCTGACGCTCCCAATAATCC
>DRPO01000174.1 GCA_011330835.1 Gammaproteobacteria bacterium
GGATGGTTTTTCTGGGCTCTGCGAACCAGAGCGTCGGCCAGTAATCCGGTCGCCACGGACAAGATGACCAGATGCAGGATGGCGGATGTCGCCGAGGGAAGGCGGTGATTGAAATAGTGGAGCATTGCCAAGGCAAGCAAGGCGAGTGTTGCGGTAATTGCGAAGGCGATTTGATGGAGCGAAGCAGCGTCGCCTCCCGAGGAGAGAAAGTCCATGTGTCTTTTTTTTGGCGTTGTTGTTGCCCCCCCAATGGGCCGACCGGGCAGGGGCGGGAATCCCGGCGCGACCAGTACTTCCAGCTTCGCGACGGTAGCACGCCGAACTGACTTCGTGGCGTGACCAATTCCGCAGAACGCCCCCATGACCCTGGTTGGCGCCAGGATATGAGCAAGAATCGTCAAAAAATGCCCGGAAAGTTGGTAACGAATGTCAAGTCCTAGTAGACTTCGCGCCCTGTAATTACGCTGGCTGTCGTTCGCTTTGCATCAATCTGATCTTAACCTTTTGATTTGTATGTAACCGAGCGGCTGATGGCCCCTCACCGAAACTTGTACTGAACACCGAGAGTAAAAATGACTGACCTTTCGCACTATCGCAATATCGGAATATTTGCGCATGTTGATGCCGGCAAGACGACAACGACCGAGCGGATTCTCAATCTGACGGGCAAGACCCACAAGATCGGTGAAGTGCATGACGGTGAGGCGACGACCGACTTCATGGATCAGGAGCGCGAGCGCGGCATCACCATCCAGTCGGCGGCGACGACCTGTTTCTGGAAGAACCACCGGCTGAATATCATCGACACGCCGGGACACGTCGATTTCACCATCGAGGTTTACCGTTCTCTGAAGGTTCTGGATGGCGGCGTGGGCGTTTTCTGCGGCTCCGGCGGCGTCGAGCCCCAGTCCGAGACCAACTGGCGCTACGCCAACGAATCCGAAGTGGCGCGCATTATCCTGGTCAACAAGCTGGACCGGATTGGCGCCGATTTCTACCGCGTTGTCGATCAGATCAAGAATGTTCTGGGCGCCAATCCGCTGGTCATGGTGCTGCCGATCGGCATCGAGGACGAGTTTGTCGGCGTTGTCGATCTGCTGACGCGCAAGGCCTGGGTCTGGGACGATTCCGGCGATCCGTCCAAGTATGAACTCCAGGATGTGCCCGAGGACATGAAGGACAAGGTCGAGGAGTACCGCGAGCAGCTTATCGAAACCGCGATCGAGCAGGACGATGACCTGATGGAAGCCTACCTGGAAGGCGAGGAACCATCGCTCGACGACATCAAGCGCTGCATTCGCAAGGGCACCATCGCGCTGGACTTCTTCCCCACCTACTGTGGCTCCGCGTTCAAGAACAAGGGCGTTCAACTGGTGCTGGACGCGGTTGTGGACTACCTACCCAACCCCACCGAGGTCAAGCCGCAGCCGGAGGTGGACCTGGAAGGCCACGAAACCGGCGAATTCGCCATCGTCGATCCGGATCGTCCGGTTCGCGCGCTGGCGTTCAAGATCATGGACGACCGGTTTGGCGCGCTGACGTTCACCCGCATCTATTCAGGACGGGTCAAGAAAGGCGACAACCTGCTCAACACCTATACCGGCAAGACCGAGCGGATTGGCCGGATCGTCGAGATGCACGCCGATTCACGCGAGGAGCTCGATTCCTGTCAGGCGGGCGACATCGTCGCCTTTGTCGGCCTGAAAAACACCCAGACCGGCCATACGCTGGCGGACCCGAACAACCCCGCCACGCTGGAGCCCATGGTCTTCCCCGACCCGGTCATCTCCATCGCCATCAAGCCCAAGGACAAGAGCAGCACCGAGAAAATGGGCGTCGCCCTGAGCAAGATGATGCAGGAAGATCCCTCGTTCCGCGTCGAGACCGACGAGGATTCCGGCGAGACCATCATCAAGGGCATGGGCGAGCTGCACCTGGACATCAAGGTTGATATCCTCAAGCGGACTCACGGCGTCGAGGTCGAGGTCGGCAAGCCGCAAGTGGCCTACCGCGAAACGATCACCCAGCGCGTCGAGGACAGCTACACGCACAAGAAGCAGACCGGCGGCTCGGGCCAGTTCGCCAAGATCGACTACATCATCGAGCCCGGCGAGAAGAACAGCGGCTTCCAGTTCGAATCCGTCGTTACCGGCGGCAACGTGCCGAGGGAGTTCTGGCCGGCGGTCGAAAAGGGATTCGCCTCCAGCATGGACGAAGGCGTACTGGCCGGCTTTCCGCTGCTCGATGTCAAGGTCACCCTGACCGATGGCGGCTTCCACCCCGTGGACTCCTCCGCCGTCGCCTACGAGATCGCCGCCAAGGCCGCCTACCGTCAATCTGTTCCCAAGGCAGGCCCGCAACTGCTGGAGCCGATCATGAAGGTCGACGTCTTCACCCCCGAAGAGCACGTCGGCGACGTGATCGGCGACCTCAACCGCCGCCGCGCCATGGTGCAGGGACAGGAATCCGGCCCCACCGGCGTGCGCATCAAGGCCCTGGCGCCGCTCAGCGAAATGTTCGGCTACATCGGCTCACTGCGCACCATGACCTCCGGCCGCGGTCAATTCTCCATGGAATTCGACCACTACGCGCCGTGCCCGAACAACGTCGCCGAGGAAGTCATCAAGGAGATCAAGGAGCGAGGCTGACCGGCCTGCTCCCGCGCTATCCAGGGCAAGCGTATATGTCTGCCCCAGGGCGATGTCGGGCGCAGCCCGACGAGCCGTCAGGCTCTTCCTCCCCCTTCGCTCGCCCCGCTTCGACAGCGCGCCGACTCGGGCAATCGGCCATGGATGGCCGATTGAGGCTTGTCCGCGCAGGGACGCGCGTACAAGCCGACCGACAAAGGCGCGCTGGCGAGGCGGGAAAAAGCGGGCGACGGGGGCGCCCTTTCTTTTGGTGACTTTTCTTTGGGCGAGCAAAGAAAAGTTACTCGCGCCCATGCGCCGTGAGTCAGAAAAGAAGCACGAGGCATCGGGGCGCGAAACCCGCCACAAAACCGGCTTACCGGGAAACAACAGAGTTCCAGCGAAATACCCAACGCGCCTCTGCCGGCGCTCCCCATTGGTCGATTTTATAGGCGCTCACCCTGCTGCGTCATCGCGAGAAGTCTATGAGTCCCGGTAACGGGAAAACCGCTCCATCACCTCCGCCATCTGCTTGTGATCGAGCAACGCGGGCTCGCCAATCGACAACGCTTGCGCGTACAGCCTCGCCAGGTTCTCGACCTCCATCGCCAGCGCCAGCGCGGACTCGAGATCCTCATCGAAACAAACCATGCCGTGATTGGCGATCAGGCAGGCCTTGCGCCCTTCCAGCGCC
>DRPO01000175.1 GCA_011330835.1 Gammaproteobacteria bacterium
ACTTCGCCGCCCTGGTCGATTCCCACTCCTGGAGCACCGTCAAGCTCGATCGCTGCGGCTTGCGGTTCTTCTACTACCACACCCTTGGCAAGCAGTGGGTGTGGGTCGATATCTTCCGGCCACCCAAGGTGCAATCACTACCGGATGTCCTGACCATAGAAGAAACCTGGCGGCTGATCAACACGGTGCGCAAGCTGCGCTATCGCGTCTTCTTCCTTACGGTCTACAGCATGGGTCTACGCCTTGGCGAAGGCCTGCAACTGGAGGTCGGCGATATCGATGCCGCCCGTCAGCGGGCTCATGTCCGGCTGGGCAAGGGCAAGAAGGATCGCTATGTGCCACTACCGATGGTGACGCTGGAAGCGCTGCGCCGTTACTGGGCAAGTCACCGTCATCCCCGACTGCTCTTCCCCAACCAGAACGGCACGCCGGCGCAGATCCGCAAGGCCCAATCCTTTATGGATCGTGGCGGGGTGCAGCTGGCGATCAAGGCGGCGGTGGCCGATTGTGGCATCCACCGCAAGATCTCCACCCATTCGCTGCGCCACAGCTACGCGACGCATCTGTTGGAGGCCGGTGTCGATCTGCGCGAGATCCAGCGGATTCTCGGCCATGCCGATCCCAAGACGACGGTGCGTTATGCCCATCTGACCGATGTGACTCAGGAGAAGGCCGCCGGGGCCATCGAGCAGATGATGCACGCCTTCCAGCTGCGCTGGGAGGCGGCATCATGATCCGCCTGTCTGATGTCATCGAGGCCTTCGAACCGCAACTGCTCGCCCAATACCGTTCCCGTCTGTTGCCGGGGCATCACCGGGCGCTCTGTGCGATGCGGCGTTGCCGCGGCGCAGACAGCCCCGCCATGCGGGTGGCCTGTCCCGCCTGTCGGGCAACGATGCTGTTGCCGCACGCCTGCGGCCATCGCAGTTGTCCGCATTGCCAACATCATCAGTGTCAGTGCTGGCTGGCGCGGCAGCATCAGAAGCTGTTGCCGGTCGAGTATTTCATGATCACCTTTACGCTCCCTGCCCAGATGCGAAGCCTGGCCTGGTCACATCAGCGGGTCGTCTACGATCTGCTGTTCCAGCTCGGCTGGGAAACGCTGGCCGGTTTTGGTCTGCGGGACAAGGCGCTCAAGGGCCGGCTTGGTGCGACCGCCGTGCTGCATACGCATACCCGCAAGCTGGACTATCACCCTCATATCCATTGGATCGTCCCGGCCGGCGCGCTGGATGCGAAGCACCGACTCTGGCGCAGGAAGGGTGGCAAGTATCTGTTCCGCCAGAACAGTCTGGCCAGGGTCTTTCGCGCCAAGTGGTTGCAGGCGCTCAAGGACAACGGGCTTACCGTGGAGGCCAGACTGCCGGAAAGATGGGTGGTCAATTGCAAACATGTCGGCCGTGGCGACAAGGCCATCACCTATCTTGGCAAATACCTCTATCGTGGTGTACTGAGCGAGAACAACATCGTCTCCATGCGCGACGGTGAGGTGACCTTCCGCTATACGGACAACCAGGGCGCGTCGAAAACCAGAACATTGCCGGGCGCCGACTTTCTCTGGCTGCTGTTGCAGCATGTGCTGCCCAAGGGTTTCCGGCGTTCGCGCGATTATGGAT
>DRPO01000176.1 GCA_011330835.1 Gammaproteobacteria bacterium
ATTAATCGTTGCGTATATTCTCGCAGTCACGGTGGCGCTCCCAATAATCCCCTCTCCCCTCTGGGGGGAGAGGGTTAGGGTGAGGGGGAAAACCGCATATCGGGATACAGGGTGCGAGTACTTTTGCAACTATTGATAGCTGCGTTGTAATAACTAGACGTAGCGCCACTATGCCTGCGTTTTTACACCTCGCTCCCGACGAAAACCTACGCACCCTGAATGGGGCATTCTTGATCGCGAGACGGATACCCGTTTGGAAACCCAATGACTCAGCAAGACAAGATCTACCAAAATCCAGCCCACAGGGATCAGCCATTCGTCTTCGACGACGCCGTGGCCGAAGTCTTTTCCGACATGGTCAACCGCTCCGTGCCGGGCTATGCGACCTTGCTGGGCATGTTTGGCGTCATCGCCGAACGCTATGTCAAACCGGACACAAATGTTTATGATCTGGGCTGTTCTCTGGGCGCTTCATCCATCGCCATGGGGCGCCGCATCAAGGCGGATGGCTGCCGGTTGATCGCGGTGGACAATTCCGCCGCCATGATTCGCCGCTGCCGCGGCAACCTCGAACGCGCCAACCTGCGCCCCCGATTCGAGCTGCGGCGCGAAGATGTGCTGGACTGCCACATCGACAACGCCTCGCTCGTCTGCCTGAATCTGACCCTGCAATTCATTGTTCCCGCCCGACGAGATCGCCTGATAGGGAATATCCGCAAAGGGCTGTTGCCCGATGGCGCCTTGATTCTAGCCGAAAAGACCGCTTCCACCGAGCCCGCCCGCCAGGAGCTGGCGACAGATCTGCATCTCGGTTTCAAACGAGCCAACGGATACAGCGACATGGAAATCAGCCGCAAGCGCAACGCTCTGGAAAACGTACTGATTCCCGAAACCGCCGAAGCGCATGAAGCGCGTCTCGCCCGCTGCGGATTTTCGACGATCTACCCGTGGTTTTCATGTCTGGACTTCCGGGCCTGGCTGGCCTTGCCATGAATGATTTCACGTCCATGCCCACGCCACTGTTCGACGCTCTGGCGGCAACGCCGGCGCGCAAGTGGCTAGACACGTTGCCCGGGGATATCGAGCAAGCGTTCTCCAACAGCTCGCCCGCCGTCGAAGCCTGGAAGTCCGCCGTGGCCACAATGCCCCCTCGCCCCGAAGAGGTCTCGTACGCGCTGGACGCGGACATCGTCGCCATCGGCTCGCGCGACCAACTCCCGGAAAATGAGGCCCGCCAGTTGAACGCCAGCCTCGAATCCCTGCTCCCCTGGAGAAAAGGCCCCTATCGCCTGTTCGGCGAGCTGATCGATTCCGAATGGCGCGGCGACCTGAAATGGAACCGCCTTTCCAGACGGATTCAGCCCCTGACGGGCAGGCTCGTGCTCGACGTGGGCTGCGGCAACGGCTATCACTGCTGGAGAATGCGCGGCGCGGGCGCCGCTCGCGTCATCGGGATCGATCCCACCCTGCTGTTTGTCGCGCAGTTTCACTGCATCAAGCATTTCCTGCCCAACGAACCGGTCGATCTGCTGCCGCTGGGCATCCAGCAACTGCCCGCCAACCTCCAGGCCTTCGATACCGTGTTCTCCATGGGCGTGCTCTATCACCGCAGATCGCCGATCGACCACTTGCTGCAATTGCGGGACTGCCTGCGCGTGGACGGCGAACTGGTGCTGGAAACGCTCGTTGTCGAAGGAGAAGAAGGTTATGCGCTGGTTCCGCGAAAACGCTATGCCGGAATGAAAAACGTCTGGTTTCTTCCCTCCGTGGCGACATTGATACAGTGGATGACCCGCTGTGGTTTTCGTAACGTTCGCTGCATCGACCAGACCCCTACAACCCGCGAGGAACAACGTCCAACCCGGTGGAGCAATCACCATTCGCTGATCGACTGCGTCGACCCGTCAAACCCGTCGCTGACCCGGGAAGGCCACCCCGCGCCATTGCGCGCGATTATTATTGCGAACCGGGCATGATTCGTTGATAATCCAGCCAGTCGCGTTGAACTAGATCAAGATCTGATTGTCAGAGGATATAAACCTGACAACAAGCAATAAAACCGGCATTCAGAAGTGAACCTGACATTCCATCCCCTGATGACAACAGCTCTCTACATCGCGTTGTCATTGCTGTCGGGTTGCCATTCATCCTTTTCACGGAGCGGGGACGCTCCGGACGCTAACCCGCCCCAGGTGCTGACGGTCGTCGAAGAGTCCGGCGCCGCGCTTTCCTCCGCCTGTCACAGTGGAACAGGGATGAGGATCATCCACGGAATCGACTACAACCATGACGGTCGGCTGGGGCCTTATGAGCGCAAGCGCCTGGATGTGATCTGCCCACCGTCTCTGGAGCCCGGAAGCAACGAAGCCGTCGCCGCCTTGCGGTGAGCGATCCTCGCCAGTCGAGTAGATTTCTCACAACGTACGCCCCAGAAAATCACGCAGATCTTCTTGCGCCTGGCGATCGGCGGCCTGATCGAACCCCACCGTTACCTCGCCATACCCGTTACCGCCCCCTTCGACCCGTACTCCAGTCAAGGTCGCCAACGGCTGTCGCGAGTTGTCGAAATCATGATACGCCCCCGGATACAGCTTCAATTCGACCCGGCTCTGGTTGTCCGACGCTTCGATCCACTCGCGGCAATACTCCGGATGCGTCCAGTCGTCGCGTTCGCCCATCGCAATCATCAGGGGCGTTCGAACCTCCGGCAATCGCTGCTCGCCATTTTCCTGGAGGACCTGCCAGCAACTGGGATAAAACGCCACCGCGCTCCGAAATCCGGTTGATGGGGAATCATTCTGTTGCATGGATAGATCAAGAACGATCGTTCCCCCGTTCGACCAGCCGATGACCCCGACCCGGTTGGCGTCCACGAGGTCTAGTTCCCGCAGATATCGCGCGGCGGAACGGGCGTCGGCGACTCTGAGCGTATTGAATCTTTGCCACTGCCCATCATCCGCTTCGCAAATCCGCTCGACGCCTCGCGGAGCGAAGGAATCCACCAATAGCGCGACGTAGCCCCAGTCCGCCAGCCGATCACCCCATTGCTTGTGCTTCGGAAGAATCCCGGCGCAACCGTGAAGCAGCACCACCGCGGGGAATGGACCACGACCCGTCGGACGATACAGATACGAGGAAAGCGATGCCGTCGCTGTTCCGTCTTCGGCGGCAGGCGCCTGCACCACCGTTTCGGAATGACATCCGGCCAACAACAAGGCGGCCATCAGAAGCAACACGGGCATTGTGCTCAGCGCCCCCGATTCTGGCCAATCCCCATCAGCCTCCGCGGATGCGGATAGAGAACCGCGAGATCAACCTTTCGCGCAAGCAGCAACACGCTCCAGACACCGAGAATAAAAGGAAACAGCAACGGGGGCAGCGTCCGCAAAAAGGGGCTCGCCATCCAGATCATCCACGTCGCCCCACCGATCGCGGTCGCGACGAGCCCCGCGATGGACGCTGAAGTCGCGCCCCGGAAAAAAACCGCCTGCGCGCCGAAACTGGCGGCGGCTACCGTATATCCCCAGAGACCGCTGAGCGCGATCATGTCCAGGCCGTAGAACCAGCGCCCGAACAGCGCGGCGGCCAGGCTGAGCAACACCGCCTGGATGGAAGCGGCCACATCCGTCAGAAACAGTGTCGCCACGATCAACAGAACACCCAGAAACACCTGCGCATCGTCGGCGACGGCGGGCGCGCCGGCTTGCCAGAAATCCATGCCGAAACGAGAGAAAACCACCGCCGTCAGCCACCCGGCCAGCACCGCGGGCAACGTCAGAATGGGCAACAAGACGCGCTGCGACAGCTTTCGGAGCAGAAACTCAAACAGAAAACAGGCGAACAGAGATAACGGAAACAAAAGCGACAGCCCCCGATGCGGGCCGGCCATCAACCCGCTCCACAGAATACCCATGACCGCGCCGTTGTAGCCACTGAGTCCCAGTCGCCATTCCTCCTCGCCGTAAGCGCCGAGCAGACGATGAACGAGAGTCGCCGCTCCGGCGCCCAGCAAGGCGCCCGCTCCCGCCTGTGGCGAAACCAGAAACAGACCGAAGAGCAGCAGGACTCCCCCTCGCGCCGAATCGGAGAACGCGAGTTGCGCAATCCCTCTCAACAGGGTCATCCCGTAGTCCCGTATCACAATACTGTACGTCAGTCGTCCATCCACGCTCCGGGTGGAGCCGAACAGGCAGCATAGCCTGTTATACCTCTCGCGACCAAGAATACCCCATTCAGGGTGTGCAGGTTTTCGTCGAGAGCAAGGCGTAAAAACGCGGGCATAGTGGCGCTACGTCAAGTTTTTACAACGCAGCTATCGACGAAAAGATGCGCGGCTTGAATGGGGTATTCTTGATCGTGAGAGGTATACCAGCCGTGGTGACGAAAACCAGTCCTCAAAAAGAGCAGATCGCGCATCCGTGGGCAGGCAGGCCTACTTGTTGAACGGATTCCGGGCAATACGCTCGGGCACCCGGTCCAGCGCGAAGATATCCTCCCAGGTCTCGCGGCGGCGAATCAGTTCCGGGCCTTCCGGCCCCAGAAGGACCGTCGCGGGTCTCGATTGGATGAACTGGGAGGACTGGGTGTGGCAATAGGCCCCGACATTGTCGATCACCAGCGGATCGCCGATGTCGACTTCCGGCAACAGCGCCCGTTCCCGCAACTGATCGCTCTGCATGCACAACGGCCCGAACACGTTGGTGGGTCGACGGAACTCGACCGGAGCTTCTTCTCGAGACTCCGCCGGGGGACGTTGTACCCCGTGGTCGTAGTAACAGGCCGTGGGGACAAGGTTGACGCCCGCATCCACAATGACGGAGGGACCTTGTCCCTCGATCTCTTTACGCGCCACCACCGTACACGCCAGTTTCGTACAGGCATCGACCACGGCGCGGCCCGGCTCCAACACCAGCGTGGGTCTGCCGCCAAAAAGATCGCGGGCGCGCTGCAGCTTGCCACAGATCACCTGCGCATAACGGAACAGATGTCCTTCGTCCCGGGTGCTGCCCCCCGGCACGTCGAACACGGGCTTGAGGGTATTCACGGAAGGAAAGCCGCCGCCCACATCGACCATCGTCGGCGCCAGCCCCAGTTCGCGAGCCCGCTTGGCGACATCGATCAACCGGGTGATCGAGTTCTCATAGACTTCGTGCAAGAGCTGGAAGGTGCCGCTGTGATTGTGCAGCAGGTCGAGTCGCAGGTTGGGGTGGCGCGCAATCCGCTCCAGCGCCTGCTGGCACTCTTCATTGTCGTCGCTGAATCCGAACTTGGTCCAGGGCGACAGGCCGTAGCGAAAGTTGATGCGAATGCCAAGTCTGGCGGGGCTGCTGAGTTCCGAGGCAATCTCCTCGATCATCGACAGCTCGTCGAAATTGTCCACATTGACGATGCAACCATCGGCCAGCGCGGTCTGCAATTCGTCGTAGGTCTTGTGCGGGCCGTTGAAGATGATTTCCCGTCCCGGAACGCCCAGCGCCTTGACCAGGCCGTATTCCATGCCGGACACGATCTCCGCCCAGCCCCCTTCGTCGAAAATAATCGAGCAGATGGCGGGCAGGTAGTTCGTTTTCACCGAATAAGCCACCCGGGTTTCAATGCCGGGAGAGGTAAAAGCCTGCTGAAAAGCGCGAAAATCCTTCCGCAGCCTGTCCTCCGAGACCAGATACAATGGCGAGCCGAACTTGTTCAGCAACTTGCGCACATCTTCGCCATTCAGCTCGGAACGGGAAGTCAACTCCGGCAACCCCTGTTTGTTGACCGTGAAAAACGGCAAGGGCGATAGCGCGGGACGAACATACGGGGAGCGCTTGTTCTCCGGCACGGCCTCCAGTTCGATGGTCGGCGCGTCGCCGCCGCCCGGTTCCGCCGTTCCTTGCGCGGAATCGCTTGTCGTCAGGTCTTCGAATTGTTCTATGTCAGCCATTGTTGATCACTCTGCCGTTAACGGATAAAGACGCCAGCCGCACCGGATCGACCTCGATGGCGTAGCCGCTGCGCATGAATACCAGATCGTTTCTGGGTTGAGGGAGCTCCGGCCTGACGCCCAGCGCCGCCTTGACGGCCACCAGCGGGTGATTGACGCCGGTTTCCCCGGAGAAGGCGATCCAGCCGGTAAACCTGGGATTGATCTCCAGCAGATAGAACCGGTCGTTCGCCCGATCATGCAGGAATTCGCCTTCGGCGGGTCCGACCCAGCCAATCTGTTTCAGAAACCCCGCGAAGGTCTGTTCAAGATGAGGCAGACTGATCACCTCGGCGCTCCAGGTGCTGCCGCGCTTGCAGTTGGCCAGCTTGCGCGCCGTCATCGTGGACAGCGCGTCGTGGTTTCGGTCACAGACCGCCGCGACCGCGACCATTTCCCCGTCCATCCAGGGTTGCACGATCACCCGATCCTCGTTCCGCTGCTCGAACCAGGCCCAGGCCGCCGGCGCGTCGTCCAGGGAATCCACCCGCTTGCAACCGAACAGCGGCCCCTTGACCGCCACGGTTCCACCGCCGAACTGACTGATCGCCCGGTAAATGTCATTGAGGTTGTAGGCGATCAGGGTTCGTGGAATAAGCACATTATCCGCGCCAAGGTGGCGATGCTCGGTAAACAGGTTGAGCTTCGCCCTCGCCTCGAATGCTTCCGGCGTCGGCAGCAACAAGGCGATTCCCAGCGATTCGAGTTGCTTCCGAATCTTGAAAAAACGAGGCAGCTCGCCATCGAGACAGGGAATCAGGACATCGATGGGATGCTCGGCGTGAATCTCCCGGATCTTGCGGAGCAGCTCTTCCGGCTCCTCGCTGATCGGCAGGCGAAAAGCCTGATCGAACAGGTTGGCCTGGAACGATCCGGAATCGAAAGCGCCATAGTTGAGCCCATAGACCCTGCGGACTTCTGGCGCGAGCCGCAGCGCCCGCGCGACGCCAAGCCCCGGATTGATCATGTTGAAGGTGCTGATCCCGGTGATCGCGACCGAGACGCCTTTTTCCGGATTCGCCGGAACCGGATAGAACCTGGGCGAGGGGCGACGGTTGCCTTCCGCGCTCCCCACTCGCTTCAACGCCGTCAGATTGCGGGAAGGCACCGCGGCCTCGCTAACGCCATTCATGAAAACCACGCCCGGCCTGGGCTTTGCCGCGTCCACTCGCGCCGGCGCGCGCATGGCGTCGGCGACCATCAGCGCCGGCAGGTTGAAGCCCGCCCAGTGCGACAGGATGATCCAGGACGGAAAACGGAAGTGGATATCCTTGAGCCAGGGTTGGATGGAGCCCGGCATTCGCACGAATTCCAGCTCCAGCGGGCCGCGCCACTCCAG
>DRPO01000177.1 GCA_011330835.1 Gammaproteobacteria bacterium
AACGGGTCTACAAGAAACGCTGCAGACGCTGCCATGAAGACAACGGGCGTTCGGTGTCCGAAGACGCAGGCCGACTGGCGGGACAATGGATACCTTACCTGAAAGAAGAACTGGAGGATTTCCTCTCCGGCTCTCGACAGGCGCCAAAGAAAATGGCCAAGCAACTGAAAAAGACCACCAGAGAGGATCTGGAGGCCCTGCTTCATTTCTTCGCGGCGCAAAAGTAACTGACGACAACCGCTGGAGAATCAGCGGACGCCGATCAAAGATTCAGAATCCACTGCAACCCGATGATGCGATCTGTATATCCGTCCACATCCGTCAGCCAGTCTATCTCCGCCACCAGCGTCGTATTGTCGTTGGGTGAACGTTGCCAACCCACGGTGCTCGAGCGGCGAACCAATCCAAGCTGTTCGCCCCCGTGGGTCTTGTTGAGCGCGACCGAGACGTCGCCCCTGTTGCCCAGGTTCATGGTCCATTCGACCCGCGTTACCGCGGGCTTGACTGGGCGATCTATATCCCCGTGCAGATCGCCAGTAGAGAGCGCGTCAAGAAGCGACAAGTGTTCCAGCGTCATGGAAAGGCTTTCCGCTTCCACGTTGAGATAGAGCCCCTGGGCGGACAGCTTTTCCCGCGTATCTCCCGGAAAAAAGTCTTCCGCGCCGGCAACGTTCGATAGGTAGTCATAGCCGACGGTCAACTCCAGGTCATCGCTCCCGATTGATTTTTCTAACCGGAATCCCTAGCCGTTATCGGATTTTTCTTCGACGGCGGTCGCCGCCTCACTTCCGTCGAACCAGTACACAGCCTCGTTGAGCCCTCCCGTCTCGCTGGAAATAATGAGAGCCCGACTGCTTCGCAGGCTCCCGAAATCGAGCGTCAATGGCGCGCTAGCCAGCATCGTCGCGTAATGCCCATAAGGGAGATACTGACGCCCAAGCGATAGGCTCAGTCGATCTTCCGGGAGGATATTCCACCGGACGCCAGCGGGAAATCTCGAAATGGCGCCCGAAGTCGAAACGGGTATCGGTCGGCTCGGCGGGATTGCCATGATACCGCGCGCCCGGCTCGATGCGCTGCCCTTCCAGCAGGCAGGAAGCATGCGCGAGTTGCCCGCCATCGCCGATAGATGTATTCATATCCACCACTCAGCCCTCGCCCACGCTGACATTGTCGCCAATATCGATCGCGCCGATATGCAGCCGGTTGCGGCGCGCCTTGTAGCCGATCAACTGGCTGTCGTTTTTCAGAATCGTGTTATCCCCGATTCGCAGCAAATCAGTGACGATCAGGGGATGGCGACGTTCGATCACCACGTTCCGGCCGATTTTCGCGCCCAGCAGACGCAAATAGAGGTTATAGATCGGGTAGCCTCGGAACCAGGTCATGGGGTTGTGGGACAGCAACCGGCTCGCCAGCCAAAAACGGAAATAGCGCAGGCTCCACAGCGGAATGCTGTCGGCTGTCCAGCGACCGATCAGCAGCCATTTTCCGGCAATGGCCAGCGCGGTTCAGATACCCCTCGGCCACGCCCGTGCCGCCAATGCCGATTTCCCCTTCTTCTCCAAAAGGCAGCAAGCGCCGTTCGCCAGGCGCCAGGATCATGGCCGAATAGGTCGGCAACGGCTTTCCAATCGTCACCGGCTTGCCGGGCTCTAGCCGCGCCAGCTCGGAACGCAGCACATTGCGCTCACCCGACGCTCTCGGAGAAAGGCGGCCAGTTCTTCGCCCAGCAACGGGCCGCCGGTTGTATTCGGCGCCAGCGTCGCGCCGACCGCCAGAGGCGCCCAGATTTCCTCGACGGCGAAATCGAAGGCCAGCGTCAGCCCCTGGTAGACCCTGTCCGATTCGCGATACCCGTAAACCTCGGCGGCGACCTGTACAAAATTACAGATTGCGCTGTGCCGGATCGGCACGCCCTTGGGCTGTCCAGTCGATCCCGAGGTATAGATGATGTAACACAGCGCGTCGTCGGAAATTTGGCCGTCGTCGCGCGACAGCGGAGAACCCTCGCAACCAGCAATCCGGTTCGCCTCGGTATCGACCCGCAGCGCCGGTACGCCCGTGGCCGCCAGCGCGCCCAGCGTCACACCGTGAAAACCGTTGGTAAAGGAGACAATGTTGCTTCTGCCTGTCACCTTTCGCGCCAGTTTTAGGGCCGCTTCCACGGCATTGGCGCCAGTCGGGCCGGTGAACTGGACGCGGTAGTCCATGCCTCGCGGGCGCAGGATCAGTCGATTGAAGGTGTCGAGAAAACCGCCCTTGGTCGATGTGAACAGATCCAGCCCGGCGCTGAGCCCCTTGCCTGCAATATGATCGATCAACGCCTGACTCATGTCCGGATCATTGTATCCGTAATTCAATACGCCGCAGGCCGCGAGAAAATCGATATATTGCTTACCGTTTGCATCCTCCAGAATACAGCCTCTGCCTGATGTAAAGACGGGAGTAAAACGCCTGCAGTAGCCGCGAACCTCCGACTCCATGCGGGAAAATACCCGTTGTTGTTGCCTGGTTCTCATGATGCATCGACCTCCGGCGTCGGGCGGCGGAAATGAAGCGGAATCACCCGCATGAACAAATCTGAAATTGATTGAGCAAACATTGGAAAACTCCTCCAAGCCATTGGCGCTTGGTTTAATTTGCATCAATCACCAAGCAACAGATGTGCCAATAATGCAACACACTGAAAATTGGCGAACTTCGGAAGAGAACGGAAAAACGCGGCGCCGTTACCGCAAACTTTTTCGGACAGGAGTGGAACGAGGAGGGCGGCTTTGCGGATCAGGGCGCGTCACGCTGGGGCATCCGCCGCCGACGCCATGAATGGAAATTTGCGGAACTGCAAGAATTGTCTGCCACTACGTTCAGGCAATCCCGCACACCTTGCGGGACAAAAACGATTCGTGAAGAGAG
>DRPO01000178.1 GCA_011330835.1 Gammaproteobacteria bacterium
CCAAACGCGGGTGCCGTCGGGAAACTCGCGCAGGCTGGCCGACGCGCTCTTGTAGGTTTCATCGCCGACCAGCGGATCGGCGTGCGCCGAGCTGGCCCACGCCTGGCCGAGCTTGTCATGGCAGGCGAGACAGATGATGTCGCTGGCCTGGTTGAAGTTTCCGCCGACCGGCGCGGCCTGCTGGAAGCGGTTCAGGCGCAGAAACTTGATGTTCTTGGAGATGTCGGTATCACGAATATGCGGATCGTGGCAGCTCATGCATTCGAGCTTGCCCAGTTCCAGCGGCACGACCGGCTTGACCCCGGGTGAGCGATTGCCGATGTGCGCGGCCACGGCGGGATCGCGCAACTCGCCATCGGCCAGCGCCAGGGCGCTGTCATAGGTGAAGGAGATCGGGTGATCGTTGGTCAGGTCCACGCCCAGGCGACGGGTGAAACCGCTGCTCGCGCCCCGCCCCGGTGGCATGCTGCCATCGGCGCTGGTGCCGCTCATCGCGAAGGACTGCCCGATCTGGCCATTCGCGACCTCCACGGTGCCGATCGCCAGCGTGCCGTCGTGACATGACAGGCAGAGCTTGGAGCTGCCGCCGGGTTCGGCGGCGATATCGTTCGCGTCGATGGATTCGGACAGGTAGGGCGTATAGGTGCTGGTCGGCAGTTGACGATTCCACAACGGTGCGTTCGGCACGCTGGTGTTGGCGCCATGCGGGGTATGGCAGAAGATGCACACGCGGCTCTCGGAAACCGCCTTTACCGTGCCCGGCCCGCTCGCCGACAGGTTGTGCTTGGTATTCCGCACGTCGGCGATACGCTCCGCCGGCGCCACGCCGGACAGGCAGCTTCCCAGCAGCAGTATCGGCAACCATCGCCGTGATCGATCGAGCCAAGCCGTGTTCGCCATCATCGCTCTCCCCCCAGAAACTGGAGCATCTGCACCCTGCCGTTGTACATATCGGCGATATACACCCGGTCACGCTGGTCGACGCATAGACCCGCCGGCAGATAGAACTGCCCCGGCGCGTTGCCGGTACCGCCGATGGGCAACAGCAATTGCCCCCGGTCGTTGAACACCAGCAGGTGATCGTAATAGGATTCAGCGATATACAGGTTGCCCTCGGCATCCACCGCGACGCCTTTCGGGCGTGTCAGGTTACCCACGTACAGACCCCGACTGCCCACCTGGCGCAGGTAGTTCCCCTCGCCGTCGTACACCTGGATGCGCGCGTTCAAGGTGTCGGTGACATACAGTTCCGTGCCGCTCCAGGCCAGATAGGTCGGCGCGTTCAGGGAGCCGGGCTTGTCGCCGGCATGCCCGATGGTATCGAGCAGCAGACCCTCGTCGTCCAGCACCTTCACCGCGTCGGCCGAGGTATCGGCGACGAACAGCCTGCCCCGTTTCGCGTCCCGCGCGACCCCGGTCGGGCGCTCGAACAGACCCCGACCGAGCGGCGCCAGCGGTCGGCCATCGGTATCCAGTCGCGCGACCACGCCGAGCTCCGCGTCGGCCACCAGCAGGATGCCGTCGGCGCCCATCGCGATGCCGATCGGCGAGACGAAGGTCTTGCCGGGGGTGGCCCGCCGCCATACCCTGAGACGCGCGGCGGGGATGTCGAAAACCAGCACCGCGTGGCGACTGACATCGGAGACATAGATCCGCCCGTCCTTGTCCACCGCGACCCCCTGCGGACGTTGCAACACGTTCGGCGGGCGGAATTCCTCGCCCAGGCCGATCAGCCAGGCGAAGGCTCTGCCGAGTCCCGTTGGCTCTTCCGTGCGTCGCGCCGGAAAGTTGGCTTCGCCGGTCAACTGTCCGATATAGGCGTAGCGTGGCTCGGCCGGGGCGGCCGGCCACATCGCCCAGACGTGCTCACTCTGACCGGCGAAGGGATCGTAGCGCTGCTGGCGTTCGACCGTCGCGCAGCCGGACAGCCACGCCAGCAAAATGCATGACGCCAGGCGCATCGCCATGCCGGAGCAAGCCGGATGCCCGGTGGTCATCGCCCTGGCCATCGAGCATTCACCAGCGACCCGGACCGCCGGTCTGGTGACCGCCAACGATGCCCGGCGCGAGACCCGCCTTGCCGGAATGGCAGATGTCGCAGTTCTCCGCCGACCAGGCGATCTCGCCGTTGTGGCACATACCGCAGAAACGGCCTTCGATAATATCCGCCATGGTGACCTCATTCGCTCCCGCGCGCATCTTGAACCCCAGTTCGTTATGGCACACCTTGCAACGAAAACGCATGCGGTGAAACCAGTGAGGAAAGATCACCGGTGGCATGCCTTCCGCCTCCGCGTGCCGATTCAGTATGACATCGGCATACTCCGCCCGGGCCGGCAAGGCGCCACTCACCAGGCCAAGACCCGACAGGCAGCTCAACATTCCGCCAACGACGACGCGTCGCTGCCTTTCCCACCCCGGTCTAGCGGCCACTTCCACCCGTCGCCATCGCCGCCGCCTCCTCCGGCGGAACACTGTGACAGCGGTTGCACACCAGCAACGGAAAGGCAACCGCGCCGTGACAACGGCCACAGAACTCCCCCGACAGGATCTCCAGCATGCTCATGCGGGTCGCGCCGGCCTTGGTCTTGAATATCTCCTCGTGACAGTTGGAACAGTCCAGCCATTCGGTATGCGGCTTGTGTGGAAACAACACGTAGTTCGCGCTGCCGGTGTTCTTCATCAGGATATCCAGGTCCAGCACCTCGATCTTGGTCTCTGGAAAGATGTTGGTGCGCGGGTCGATGTAGCCGCCTTCCAGCGCCCTCACCCAACGTACCTTGTTGCCGACATCCCCGGCCTCGTCGCGCGGCAGTTGAGAAAGCGCCTCGGACGGTTCCTGCATCACCGCCAGCGCGGGATTCTCGGGGTCGTGCACGCCATCGTTCGCCAGTGGAAGCCAGTCGGCGAACGCCGGAATTCCGAGCAACGGCGCCAGCGCCAAGCAGTAGAACAGAAGCCTTTTTCGATCGTGCATGATCTTCCCCTAACCTGGAATATAGACGCCGGCGCCGCGAATCGCGCGGACGAGTTCCTTGGTCGAATCCTCCAAGGTCCTGACCGCCTTGCCGAATTGACCTCGCTGCGCCTGTGCTTCCGCCTTGCGACGCAGGCTTTGCGCCTTGCGCAGGCGCTCACCGACCAGCTTTCGGACGCGTTCGGAATGTTTCATCTTGTCCCGCGCCAGCACCTTCAGCAACATCTGGTGGGTGTCATTGCGATCGATCTCGTATTGATACTCCTCTTCCTTGCTGGCGAAATTCAGGCTGCGCACCAGGGTATCGCCGTCGCGCAGATGCTCGATGGTGACCTTGGCTGTGACGTAGGCCTTGTCCAGTATCTTGCGACCCGCCGGCAACTTGCCCTCGCGCTTCAATACCCAGGCATCGGAAACCTTCTTGCGGATATCGATGATCACCGGCGCGATCCGACGTTCCAGCTTCTTTTCCTTGGCGATGCGTTTCAACGCGGTCAACAAGGCATCGACGCTCGCGGCTCGCGCCTTGAAATCCCGGACATGCTTCTGCTTGACCGACTTGCCCGCGCCGACGAGCCGGATCGCGCCGAACATCGCGCCGGTGGCCTGGTTGAGCAATTGATTGGCGGCATGCACATCACCGCTCGCGTATGCTTTTCTCGCCTTGTCGAGCAGTTTCGCCGCCTTTTTCTGCTCGGCGATGGCCTTCGCGTTACCGCTGCGCGCGACACGTTTCGCTCCCGAAGAGGTATGGATCAGACGGGACAGGTTCTCTATCCGCCCATCCACCGTTTGCTTGGTTACCTTGATCACCGGCGCCTTGCGCGCGGTCTCCGCCAGGGTCGCCGTGGAGAACATGACGAGGAAGACCGCCATCATCAGCGGCAGGGAGGCGTTGTTTGGTATTCTCATCGATCTCTCCAATGGCTACTTGGGCATGTACATGCCGAGAATCCCCAGTGCGTCGCCAAGACGCGCGATGGCGGACTCCAGGTGCTTTACCGCGATATCGTGGTGGCCGTCCCCGGCCTGGCTCTTCGCGTCGTTCCACAACGACTCGGCCTCGGCCACATGCCGGCGCATCGCGGCCTCCCGGGCGGGATTCAGTGAAACCTCCTTCTGCTTCATGCGCAGCAGCAGGGTCAGGGTGCGGTAACGGTTGAGTTCGTACTCGTATTCTTCTTTCGGACTGTTGAATACCAGCTTGTATTCCAGCGTTTCGTGGTTACGCAGGCTGGTCACCGCGACGGACATGGTGTTGTACATCGCGTCCACCAGGATGGTCGCGTTCTGGTAGTCCTGTTTCGCCGCGCGTTGGGTGGCTTCATTGAGCATGCGCTGGTAACTCGGCTCGTCGCATACCGTGCCGGGGTCGATGCCCTTTTCCCGACTGATCGAGAGAAAGGCGCCACGCAGCGAATCGACCTCGGTCAGGCGCTTCCGGTAACGCTTCTCCAACAGCTTCAGCGATGGCTTGTGCCGCCGCGCGCCGTAACTCGTGGTCAGCATCCGCAGGATCTCGTTGGACAGGCGTAGCGACTCTCCATAGTCGCCGGCCGTCTTGGCGGCTTTCGCCGCCGCCAGGCTTTCGTCGATACCGGGGTTCTCGCCGCGCGCGCGCATCGGGGCGTAGAGCCGCTCGATGAGTTGCAGCTTCTTCTCCAGTTGCGGCCAGTTGTGCGTTGGCGTTTCGTCGGCGCGCGAGGACAACCCGGACATCAGCATGCCCGCCATCAGGGAGGCACCGATCAAGCCATGTCTTCCGTCGTGCGGGTTCATTTGCGTGCCTTTCTGGGTTTGCGTTTTGAATGGCACTTGCGACACTCGGCGACCGGGAAGGCGACCTTGCCGTGACATACCCCGCACTTTTCGCCGAGCAGTATGGCCGCCATGCTGATGCTGTTGGCGCCTTTCTTCGGGATAAATATGGCCGGATGGCAGTTCGAGCAGTCCAGCCATTCGGTATGCTGCTTGTGCGGATAGACCACGTCGGGCATGGAACCCTTCACCTCGCGCACGATATTCAGGTTCATCACCACCGGCTTCTTGTCCGGATCGAGTCGGTCGTAACGCGGATCGATGGCGCCCTTCTCCAGCGCCTTCACCCAATCCACGCGGTTTCCCGAATTCGCTCTCGGCAGCACGCCGAAGGCCTCCTTCGGATGCTGAAGCACGTGGGTACCATCGTTCGATGGATCATGGATGCCATCGCGCGTGGGCGGCGGGTTGCGCTTGGACGCCGGGCGCAGCAGACGGTTGAAGCGGTTGGCCGAGCGGCGGTGCTTTCGGGTCTTTCTCGCGGGGGCTTTCCTTGCCGGCTTCCTGACGACTTCCGCGACCCGCTTATTGGGCTTCGCGCTTGCCTTGGCCACCGCCGGCCTGGCCGGCGCCGCCCCGCCAGGCGTCACCAGCCCGATCATGTAGCGGGCCGCATCCACCACCTGCTGGTCGCTCAGCGCGGGATTTCCGCCTTTCGGCGGCATCGCATTGAAACCGTGCAGGGCGTGGTCGAGGAGGGTTTTCTCCCCCTTTGCGAGGCGTGGCCGCCAGTCGACGGAATTGCCCAGTCTGGGCGCTTGCAGAACCCCCTGCTTGTGGCAGGCGGCACACATGGTTTCGACCACTTTTTGACCGTCGCCCGCCACGGCGATCCCGGCCATGGATGACCAGCCAACCACGAGCAGTATCGTGGAAAGCACGTATGACGACTTACGCGGCGCTGTCTTCGATGCATGATTCATGACGCGACTCCTGTTGCGATGCTCATTTCTTCGGGGGAGCGATGAGTTTCTGCAAGGTGCTTTCATGCACCTGGGTCTTGGTGCCCGGCTTGCCCGAATGACACAGATCGCAGTTCTCCACCGACCAGGCGATATCGCCGTTATGGCAGGCGCCGCAGAACTCGCCGTCGATGATCTTCAGCATCGTGATGTCGTTGCCACCGGCCTTGAAGCGGAAGCCCAGGTCCGCGTGGCAGACCTTGCAACGAAAGCGGATCCGGTGGAACCAGTGTGGAAACACCGCCGGGCGCATGCCGGCGTCGTCGGAGTAGTTGTTGATGACGATATCGCCATACTCCGCCCTGGCGGTATCGATGGCGGTCAGCATGCCCATGCCGACCGCCAATGACACGGCGACCAACAGGGAACGCGTGTTACCGGCACAAAGTTTCATCATGGTCTGTCACTCCTTTATTCTCTGACTATTCTCTATGTTGCTGAGCGGGTCGGGCGGTAAACCGGGCACGCCGGCACTCAGAAGTGCCGGGTAAAATCGAGCAATATGCGCACATCGTTCGAGCCTCTGGAGGTGCGCAGGTAGTTGACCTCGAAACGACTTTCCAGCTTGCCGATAAAGTGTCGAAACTGGTTCTTCCACAGCCAGCGGCCGGTCCCGGAGTTGCCGCTGTTGCCGATTTCGCTGATGAACCTGTCCCATCGAAATTCAAGCGAACCGTGATAGCTGAGGTTCGCCACGCCAAACACCCGGGATTGGAAGTAGTCCATGTCGAACAGCGCGCTGTTGGTGTGTGACGACGACTCCTCGGAATCCACGCGTGCGTCGCTGGCCGAAAACGAGCTGCTGAAGGTGCCGTTGTCACCGAATGGCCGACTGTAGGCGCCGGTAAGAGTCGCGACCTGTACCGTGTTGTCGAAGCGTCCGCTGTCCCGCGTCCAGGTATAGATGCCGCTCAGGGAGGCCACGCGCGAACCGCTGCTGTGATTCAACGTCGAGGAGATGGACTGCGAAAGAATCGTGCTGTCTTCCCCGTCGGAGCGCAGCTCGCCACCGACCGACTGCCCCGCGCCGAACACCAGCACGGTGGATCGCCCTTCGCCGAGGATCACCAGCTTGTTGACGTTGTGCTGAATATTGCCGCCGACGGACTGGATGTCCTCGCCCTCGGAGAATATCTCGTTACGCGCGAATACCCCGGTGCTCCAGTTGTAGTCCAGCCCCCATCGCAGGCGGATGACTTCCGGCGTGTATCTGAGGTCGATGCGCTGAAAGCTGCTGGTGATGCCACCGGCGTCGACATCGACATTGGCGCTGACATCGCCGCTCAGGACCAGTCTTTCCGTCAGGTCGTAGTCGGCGCCGGCTTGCAGGCGCAGACGGCGATCATCGGTACCGCCCCCGCCGCTGTCGGATTGCCGCCATTGCAGGTTGACGCCGGCGCGTACCCGCAGCGGGCGCTCCGGGTCCCGCCAGGAGAGACGGGAATCGGCCACCAGCTCGGTCGTCGTGAAATTGGCGAAGGCATTGCTCGCGTTGAATTCGAGATAATTCAAGCTCGCCGAACTGGTGATGTTCATCGCGTCGCTGGGGTTCCAGTTGTGATCGACCCGGGCGAGCAGTTCGTTGTTGTCCAGGCCGCCGGTTTCCAGCTTGTCCATGCGCCATTGAAACAGGGCGCTGATGTCCTGTTTAGGCTTACGCCAGCGTCCGGTGGCGGTGAACAGGTCGGTGGTATTGGTCTCGTCCCGGCTACCCACCTCCTGAACGTAGCGCTCCAGGCGCGCGTCGTAGCTTCCACCACCGGGCTCCGGCGAGCTGTAGCGCTGAAGCACGCCAAAACGGTAGGTTCTGCTGTCGATGTCGGAGAGCACCGAATCCGCCAGATCGACGCTGGAATCGGTCACCTGGAAATAGGCCTCGAAGGGAAAGCGGCTCTTGTGGAAAAGCATGACGCGACCATTCCCCGTTACCGCGGTCGACGAGCTGTCATTGACCGAGCCACTCGAATCGGACTGCGACCACGAGAGATCCAGGTTCCACACGCCAAACCACGGGCGCCACAGATAACTGTCCGCGTGTACCGAGGTCTGATAGAAGAGATTGTCGGATTCATCATTGTCGGAACGCACCCCGAGATAGCCCAGCCGGACCTGCCCGGACCAGTTTATCGGCGGAATCTCGGCCTTTACGGTCTGTGCCAGCACGAGTAACGACATCGCCAGCGCAATCGAATACCGGGGATTCATGAAGTTCTGTACTTATGCCGTTACCCTCCCGCCGTCCCGGCGATCATCGACCAGCCTTTCGAGCGTAGCGTTTCCTTCACGCCGGGCACGGCGAGGTAATCGCCATCCACGACCTCGACCTTGGCGCGCGCGCGCAGCCTTTCCAGCTCCTCTTCCAACGCCAGCTCGCGATGCTCGCGCAACCATAGCTGGATAGCGCGCTTGCGTACTCGGGAAAGCGGATTCAAATGGGCGGCCTGGCGCTCCTCCAGCTTCAGCAGCGAGAAGCCTTCCAGCAGTTGCACCGGTTCGCTGACCTGCCCGGGGCGCAACTCGTCGAGCACCTTCTTCGCGGTTTCGCCCAGCATGCCCCGGTGCAGATAGCCGAGATCGCCACCCTGCTCGGCTGAGGGATCGCCGGAATAGCGTCTTGCCAGTTCACCGAAGTCTTCGCCGGCGCGTATCCGTTTCAGTATCCCATCCGCCTGCTCCTTGGCCTTCACCCAGGCCTGCGTACCGGCATAGGGTTCCACCTTCAGCAGGATCACGCGCGCGTGCACCTTGCCGGGATTGCTGAATTTCTCGGGATAGCGGCGATAGTAGGCCGTCAACTGCTTCTCATCCGGCGGGGGAATATCCTTGATGTGCGCGATGAGTTGCTGCAACAGGCTCTCTCTTTCGAGCGAACGGCGTAACGCCGCCTCGACCTGTTTCTCCTGGTTCGCGTTCCAGCGCGGATCTTTCCGCAGCCTGTCCATCTGTCGCGTGAGCCGTTTCGAGACCCATTGCCCATCGGGTTTCATACCCAGGTGGCGGGCCTGCTGTTCCAGCAGCACCGCGTCGATCAGGTTCAGGCCGACCTCTTTCTTGTACGACAGCAGCTCGCTCTCCGGCGGCTTGCCGTGATAGAAACGGGTACGCAATCCTCGTTGAAAGGTCCGGATATAGCGCTGCAACGTCACGCGCTCGCCGTTGACGACCGAGAATACCGCCGCCTTGTCCGGTTTCTCCGCGGCGCTGGCATTGGCCGATACGCCAAGAGACCAGCCAGCCAGTACCGAGAAGACCAGTGTCAGGATGATGATCGTGTCGTTTCTTGACCTCATCAAAAGCTCTCCTGCCCGGATTCAGAGGTATCCGGACGGTCCGCAACGGTGGCACGCTGCCGACATATTATTGTTCTCCGACGTTCAGCCGGCGGGAGGAGACACATCCCGCGACTGAACGTCCCACCACGGTTGCTTCCCGGAGATCGGGAAAGCACCGGCGTCCGCTACTTGATATGGCAAGCCAGACAGACGTCGCTGTTGTCGTTGTCGATGCGTAGGAACTGCACCGGTTGCGAGGCGGTATTGTGCGGATCGTGACAGCTCGCGCACTCCACGGCGGGGCCGGCGGTAACGATGTTGCCGTCACCGGCATCACGCGTATACAGGATCATGTCGGTTTTCTGCCGATTCGCGGAACCCCCGATCGAGGTATTCACCCACCATTGTGGATTGCCGTTGATGCTGGCAAAGTCGGCGGGCTGGAAATCCGGGTCGCCCGTCGACGCGGTCTGTGGCGTGCAAGGGCCTGGCGTGGCACTCGCGCAGGCGCCGCCAGCGTACTCGATACTGATCGGATGATCGTTGCGCAGATCGGTACCGAGCATGGGTACCGGGCTGCCCGTCATCTCGTTACCCGGCGTACCCGTCCCGAAAGAACCAAGCCCCGACCCTGGCGCATTGATGACCGCATCCATCGCCTGGGTGCCGTCATGACAGGAGAGGCAGGCGATGGAAACCGAACCCACCGTGGCTTCCTTACCATCCAGCGTCGCGGTACCAAGATCCGAGTAGCGTTGATAACCGGCGCCACCCAGGCCAGTCAGATTCTTGTTCCACAGGGGAGCGGCCGCCGATGTGTCCGATCCGTGAGGCGTATGACAGAAGACACACACCTCCGTGGTTCCACCCAGTGGGCTGTTACCGCTGATCTGGCTGCTGCCGCTGGCGCCAAGATTGTGCTTGCTGTTTGCGTCCCCAATCCCGGCCACGGCGGGGATGGCCGCGACCGCTCCCGCCACCACGGCCCAGGACATGCTGGTTAGTCTACTCATTTAATTTCCTCCCGCCTTGCTATTTATTTAAGGCTTGTTGATCGTAGGCGACAGACACACGCCTGTCCCCAGCTACCCAAGCAATCCGCGTGCCAAACACGCCGATGCCCAAGCAATGGCGCTTCCCGCGCATTCCGACGCCTGATTTCTCATAAACGGGAAGGCTGTTTTTCCCGCTTTCGAGACTCGCCGCCTTTTCACTTGGCATGGCAACTGCTACAGATGTGGCTGCCGGCATTGTTCATGCGCAGAAAGCTCACCGGCGTCGAGTCGGCGTTATGTGGGTCGTGGCAACTGGCGCATTCGACCGAGGGGCTGCGGTTTCCGCCCGCGCCGTTGCCGCTGCCCCGCGTATACAGAATCATGTCGCTCTTCTCGCGCAGCGCGGTGCCGCCCCGGGTATCGACCCACCACTGGGGCACACCGTTGATATTCGCGTAACTCGCCGGGTTGAAATCCGCGCCGGCCGGGCCGGGCGCGGTTGGGTCACAACCCCCCACGACTCCGTTGCAGGCGCCGCGCGCGTATTCGACATTGACCGGATGTCCGCGTAACCAGTCCGACGCTGCAAACCCCGAGCCTGGCACCCAGAAGCCAGGTCCGCTGCCCCCGGCATTGATGATCGCGTCCACCGCCTGCGTGCCGTCGTGACATGACAGGCAGGAGATGGAAACCGAGCCGACGACGCGTGACTTGCCGCCCAGCATCGCCGTGCCGAGGTCGGCGTAACGCTGATAGCCGTCGCCCGCGCTGGATGGCACCCACAGCGGGTCGGTCTCGCGATCCGCCACCCCACTGGGGGTATGGCAGAACACGCAAAGATCGGTTTCCACCACATCGGCGCCCGCGTCCGCGCTTCCGGAACGGGCCGAAAGATCGTGTTTGCTGCCGACAAAGCCGGCGCGCGCCTGTCCGGGCCGGAATGCAACGACCAGCAACAGCATCGAAAAGGCAAGGACGACAATGCCAGCCGGCAACACGATGAACCTCGCCGAATACCCATATGCATACTTACACGTCACCATGCTTATCTATTCCATCCTCGTGTACCGCGTGCCCGGGGAGCGATCATTCGCGGCAGACCGTGCCAAGGCGGTCGAGCGGGAATCGGACCCGACAATCGCCCGGAGATAGGCGCGCGATACGCCAGGCTTCAGCAATATGCCAGCAACCCTCGTGCCAAGATTCGAAATTCGACGACTTCCGTTACGCCGCATGCGATTCGGCTGGCGTGAAAATTGCTTGCACATTGGAGCAATGACTATTCACCGTACATCGGGAACGCCTCCCGGGCGCCTCATCGCCGTCCTGTGCCTCGTTGTGCTGCTGTCGGCCTGCGCGGGTCCGGCGCGAAAACAAGCGAACGACTGGAGTGGACTGCGCTGGCCGCCGCCTCCCGAACAGGCCCGTTTTCGTTATGTCACCACACTGCGTAACCACAAGGACATCGAGCGAGGCAAAGAGGAAACCAGACTGCGCGATACCATCACCGGGGTTGCCGGCGCGCCGGTCCCGACGCCGTTGAAGGAGCCCTACGCGATCGTCGCGAATGGAGGCCGCTTGTATGTATCGGACATCCGCATCAACCGTATCCATGTCTTCGACATCCCACGTGGACGCTACTTCACGATGGGCTATCGATTCGAGGGGAAACTGGCAAAACCACTCGGCATGGCCTTGCGTGAGGAGGCACTCTACGTCGCCGATGTAAAACAACGTCGGGTCGTGGTCTACGACCCGCTGGGGCTTTACCAGCGCAGCATCGGTGACGAGAAGGATCTGACACGGCCGACCGATGTCGCGCTCAGCCCGGATGGCCAGCGTATCTATGTCGTGGATACCGGCGGGGTGGAAAGCCAGGACCATCGCATCGTGGTCTTCGACCACGAGGGGAAGAAACTTTTCACCATCGGCAAACGCGGGTCCGCGCCGGGGGAATTCAATCTGCCCGTCGCGCTGACCATCGTCGCCGACGGCACGTTGTATGTCCTCGATGCCGGCAACTTCCGCGTCCAGGCGCTGGATCCGGATGGCAAGCCGTTGCGCGCATGGGGAACGGTCGGCAACAACCCGGGACAGTTCGCGCGCCCCAAGGGCATCGCCCACGACCGCGACGGCAATATCTACGTGGTGGATGCCGCCTTCGGCAACGTGCAGGTCTTCGACCCGGAGGGCCGGCTGCTGCTGCCGATGGGGAAACGTGACGAGGCCGACGATCGCCCCGGGCGTTACGGTCTGCTCACGGCTGTCGACCTGGACGAGAAGGGCTATCTGTATCTGCTCGACAGGATGTTCAAGAAGATCGATGTCATACAGAAGCTCGAATCCCGTTAACAACGCCCGCGTTTCGTGGTGAAAATTCCCGGATTCAAGAGAAATCTTCCCGGGCGTGGGAATTTCATAACGCTGAACGCGGGCCGTCGACTTGAGATCGCCCCTAGCCCGCTCTGTGCCACAAAGCCCACGGGTTGCCCGTGCGTCACGCCGCCGCACACACCCTTCCCGCTCGACACAAGAATAATGGCCCGAATTTTGCTTGCCTGATCAGGTAGGGCGAAACTTGTTAATAATTCAAAACAGTTTTCCGTAGGACTCCTTGAATACAGTTCGAATAAAAGAAGGAAACCGCTATGGCATCGAGAGCGAGATCAAAAATACTTACGACCGTGGTTTGCCTGTCCGCCGGCAGCGCGGCCCTTGCGGGCGGCGACGTACCCACGGAATTCACCAACCAGGGCGGTATCAAGAACACGCGCCACAACCTGACGCAGAACGTACCGGGCATCAACAGCAGCCTGATGGATCTGCAACGCAACAACTATGGCGAGATCTGCGTGTACTGCCATACGCCCCACGGGGCCAATACCACGCCCGGCATGCCACTGTGGAACCGCCAGACACCCACCGGTCCCTACACCACCTATGACCAATTGAATACCACCACCCTGACGCAGACGGTAACCAGCCCGGGCGCGAATTCCCTGACCTGTCTCTCATGCCACGATGGTTCACTCGCCATCGACGCCATCATGAACATGCCCGGGCCCGGTCGCTACAGCGCCAACCCGGACATCTCCTTCCTGAATCAATGGGCCAATCCCGGCGGATCGACCTCCAGCCACGCCCACATGGGAGACCCCACCGGGGCCAACCCGAGTACCGGCTGCATGGTCTGCCACAACGATGGCGGCTCGGGCAACTCCTTCCCGGACGCCACCGATTTCAGCGTATTCCTGATCGGCACGGACCTGAGAAACGACCATCCGGTCGGCGTCAGCTTCCCCTCCAGCGGCGCCGCCGCGGGTTTCAATACACCTACCCCGGTATCGAGCAGCCTGGCGGTGTTCGATACCAATGGCAACAACCGCGCCAATACCAACGAGATCCGCGTGTATGACACCGGCGAAGGCTTCGAGGTGGAATGCGCCAGTTGTCATGATCCGCATGGCGTGCCCTCGGCCGGCCCCGGCAGCACCCACTACCCGACCTTTTTGAGGGTGGACAACAGCAATGGCAGCGCGGTCTGCCTTACCTGCCATATCAAGTAGATCCCCCGCGCGTCCTCCTCGATCCAGCGTGGCCCTCCTCGGGCCGCGCCGCCTCCAGGCGCGGACCGATACCGCGTTTGCGCCCGACCAATCCATTCATTCCTTCCCCGGGGATTGGCATGTTCGTTGCTTCCTTCATTCCATGCGCGCGACGAATGAACATTGCGCGCTATCGCCCCGGTTGGCTGCGGCGGGAATAAAACCGGTCGATGGAATATCCGCGAGCCCCTCGTGTTTATTATCTATATGAAGATAAGACGAGACATTCCATCCGACGAAACACGACAGAGAAAACTACAAAAATATGTTTCCTGGAAAACTGGAAAAGAGCTCGAACCATGGATGATTTCGCTGAAAGACTGGTGGAGGAAATTCCGCACCTGCGCCGCTATGCAAGATCGCTCACCTGCGACGCGGAGCGCGGCGACGACCTGGTGCAGGACTGCCTGCACCGCGCCTGGAGCCGAATGCATCTGTGGCAGCAGGATGGCAACACGCGGGCCTGGCTGTTCACCATCATGCACAACATATTCGTCAATGATATTCGCAAGGCACAACGCCTCGCTCCCACGGAGCCGCTGGAGCTGCGTCAGCATGCCACCGTCGGCCAGTCGGATGGCGATCGGGCCATGTTGATGCGCGATCTCGAACAGGCGCTTGCCCAACTGCGGGCCGATCACCGCGAGGTGCTGATCCTGGTCGGCGTGGAGCAGATGAGCTATCAGGAGGTTGCCGATCTGCTCGACATCCCGCTAGGCACCGTCATGTCGCGTCTGCATCGCGCGCGTTCCAAGATGAGGGACTGGATGAATGGGGAACAACCCAGGGTCACGCTGAGGCCGGTAACGTGAGCAGCGAACCCTACTCCGCCGAGACACTGCATGCCTATGTCGATGGCGAATTGCAGGGCAAGGAGCATGCCCGCGTGCGGGCATGGCTACGCTGTCACCCGGATGCACAATCCACGGTCGATGATTTTCGCCGACTCAACGGAATGCTGCGCGAACTTTACGCGCCGCTGCTCCAAGAGCCCGTGCCACGCGAGCTGTTGTCACCCGCCGCGCAAAGGCCGGGAAGCCGAAACTGGCGGAACGGCATCGCGGCCATCGCCGCTTCCGTCATGCTGCTTTCCATTGGCACGCTGATGGGCTGGCAACTGGCGCGCATGCAGACCGCCGCGCCCCAGGGCGGCGGCGAAGATATTGAAGCGGTAGCGCAGGAAGCCGCGATGGCCTACACCATCTACGCACCCGAGGTGCTGCATCCGGTGGAGGTATCCGGGGACAGGAGGAAGCGGCTTACCACCTGGCTGGGGAAACGCCTCGGCACGCATCTGATCGCGCCAAGCCTGTCGAAGCACGGCTATCACCTCCTTGGCGGCCGCCTGCTCTCCTCCGAAGACGGCCCCGGCGCGCTGTTGATGTACGAGAACGCGCAAGGTGGTCGCCTGGTGCTGTACACCTGTCACAACGACAGGGAAAGTTTGAAGTCGACACTCAGATTCTCCCGCGAACGGAATATCGCTGTCTATTACTGGACGCATGGCGGACTGTGGCACGCGCTGGCCGGCGAAACCGACCATGCGGTGCTGAAAGAGCTGGCGCGCTCGGCGCACCGCCAGATGAGCAGTTGACCCCTGACGAAATCCGACAGACTACCCGCCCCGGAAATGCGTTTCCCGACAGGCATCCGTGGCTCGAAGACGGTGATTCATCCGAATCCCGCGGGACACCGTGCATGCGTTCCGTCGCTCGCCTGACGCACTCGCTATCGACTTCCCGTAATCGGGAAACCCGCCGCGAGATTTTCCTGAATTCGAGAGTCGCTCGCTCACCGACCCCGGTTTCGATCAGGCGCGCCGGGCTGCAACACGCGCTCGATATAGCTCACCAGGGATTCTATCTGCTGTTGCGTCAGCACCGCCTTCCAGGCCGGCATGGAGGTGCCGTCGACGCCCTCGGCTATCGCCCGGGCGACCTCCCCGGGCGTCCGCCGCCGCAGGAGTTCCGGGTCGCTCAGATCCCGGGGGTGGGGTTGCAAGAAACTGCCTATCCAGTTTTTACCCGTGCCATCGGCGCCATGGCAGAAAGCGCAATTCGCCTGGAACAGCGCCTCTCCTTCGCGTTCCGACGGTGTCAGGCCCTCCACGCGAGGCACTTGATCGTGCCGCGCGAAGGCGCTGGCGCCGCTCACGGCATCCGCCGGAAGCAGGAAATCCCCGGTGGCGAAACCGGTGCGTGGATAAGAGACCGCGTCGGCCTCCCAGATCGCGCCTTCCTGGATCACCTTGCCGCGATCGTGGCAACTGATGCAGGCACGCATATACAGCTCGCGGCCCCGACGCTGCGCTGGCGTCAGTTCTTCCAGCGCCTCATCCAATGGAAGCGCTCCAGTGGCAAAAGGAAACGCCGCGCGATAGCGCTGGTGATCGGGCCAGCCGTTCTCCGGCGTGTGATAGGCACTGTTCGGCGCCTTGCGCCGCATGAATTCGCGCCGCACGAAATCCACCACGCGCTCCATCTCCATCGCTGTCAGCAGGGCGCGAAAGCTTCTCATCGCCGTGCCCGGCCTTCCTTCCCGCAAGGTATCCAGCATCTGTTCGCGGGAAAGCGAATCGGGGGCCAGCGCGGTGAAATCTCTCGGCGGGGGATCGAGATAACTGGATGCCAGCGTTTTTGCATCGCCGGAATAGCCATGACAGTAGTAACACCGAAAGTTGTAGATTCGCCGGCCTTCCTCGTGACGGCTTGTCGTCCCCTCGTCGGCGATAGCCGGAAGCGGTACGAGGAAGACGAATATCAGGGTCGCCAGGAGCATGCTGATTCCCGGTTGGCACGGTTCTTTCATGGTTGCTCTGGATATCGGTAAGAAACAAACATGGTACGAGCAATATTCAGACCAGAAAAACCCCGTCCCCGGCGCGGACGGCATGTCATCGACAGGAGCATCTTGATGAAGCCTATCGCATTGCTGCTGCTGGCCGCGGTCAGCCTGCTGTTTCATGGCTGCGGCACCGGCCCCGAGCAACGCGCGGCAAGAAAGGTCTTGGCCTTTCCGCCGCCGCCCGCCGAGGCTCGCTTCTACTATGAACGAACGCTCGTCGGCACGGGCGACCCGATAAAGAAGAGCACGGAAACCAGTCTGCGGGAGAAGCTCACCGGAGAGTCCGGTTATCGCGGCAGGGGCTTCGCCAAGCCCTTCGACGTGGCGGTATACAAGGGCCGCGTCTATCTGTCGGATACCGTGGCGCGCAAAGTGGTGGTACTGGACTTTCCCGGCGAACGATCCTTCGATCTCGGCAAGGATGATGACGATGGCCAGTTGATGAAACCCATGGGCATCGCCATCGATGGCAACGGTAACGCCTACGTCGCCGACAATACGCTGAAAACGGTCAAGGTCTACGACCGTGACGGCCGTTACCTGCGTTCCATTGGCAACCCTGGCATCTGGGACCGCCCGGTGGGCCTGGATGTCAACCCCGAAGGCAGTATCGTCTACGTCGTCGATATCGGCGGCGTGCGCAGCGAACGCCACCGCGTGGTGATGATAGACGCGCTCAGCGGAAAACTGATTCGCGCCATCGGTATCCGCGGCACCGAGCCCGGCCAGTTCAACCTGCCGAGGGATGTCGCGCTGGGCACCGACGGCCTGTTGTACATCACCGACGGCGGAAATTTCCGCGTCCAGGTGATGACGCAACAGGGCGAGTTCGTGCGCAAGTGGGGTACACCGGGGCGACGGCCCGGCCAGTTCACGCGGGCGAAGGGTATCGCCATCGGCCCCGAAGGGCATATCTACGTGGTGGATGCCGCGTTTGGCAACACCCAGATATTCACCGCCGACGGACAACTGCTGATGCACATCGGCGGCCGCTCCACCGCCAACGCGCCAGGGAAATACATGCTGCCGGCCGGGGTGGACGTGGACGAGGACGGGCGCATCTACATGGTCGGCCAGTTCTTCCGCAAGGTGGATGTCTATCGCCCGGCGCGACTCGCCAAGGATCAGGGCTATCTGGCCGGCAATGTGAAAAAGGGTTGAATGTCGGCCATGCTTCCGCGCATACCCATCCTCCTGATAGCGCTGCTCGGCCTGGCCGCTATCCCCGGTTGCGGCACCCAGCGCGACGATATCCAGAAAACTGCGCGACCGTCGCCGACCCGGCAGGCGGAACCGAGGGGCACCCCCGGCTCGGCCATGCCGGTGGTGATTCAGGCCGCCATCCCGCCGCGAGAGCACGACGAGGCGTCCACGTCGCCCTCCCCGCCAGAGCCGGAGTCCGCGCCAACGGAGGCGATCGAGCCGACCTCGACGCCGGCGCCAGCCACGCCGACGGCACCGACCGCGAAAACACCGCCGGCGGTGGCGATCAAACGCTCGCCCACGCGCCACTTCAAGGCCGACCGCAGCGACCTGGACTCACGCGGTCCGGCCTACCGGATACTCCAGAATCCACGCGAAGCGATGCGCGATTTCCCGGTCGACGACTTCGGCATCGTCGACTGGGTCCAGGCATTGAACGACGAGCGGATCGCGCCACGCGCCTCCATTGTCGGCGGGCGCAAGATGCTCATCAAGAGAGAGGCCGTGATCATGAAGGACACCCGGCAAATGCCCTGGGTGCGATTCCCGCACCTGCAACACACGCAATGGCTCGCCTGCGGCAACTGCCATCCCAAGCCGTTCAAGGAGAAGCAGAACGACATCAGCATGGACAGCATCATGCGTGGCAGGCACTGCGGCCTGTGTCACGGCAAGGTCGCGTTCCCCATCCTGCAATGCGAGCGCTGCCACAATGTCACCCACCCCGGATCGCCGAAGCGATGGTGGTGAACAGACATGGCGCCGTGCTTCCAATACCGAATTCACGCGACGCGCGAAACCGTCGCCCCATGCCTCGGACAGCCTGAAAAACGGCAAGGAGTTTCACATTGATCAAGTACCTGATAACGCTCACCCCCCTGCTGTTCGCCGTCGCCGCGTGTAGCGATAACGGCAATGCACCAGAGCAACAGGCCGCCAAGCAACAAGTCGGCAAGACGGAAACGCAACCGCGCGCGACAAGCGTGGCCGACGGCAAAGACCCGCACGCCGGACTGAACATGCGCCTGACCCAGGCACCCACCGGCGCCGGTTCGCCACGCTTGCGCGGCGGCGGCACGGGGCGGGTCAAGCAAGTGCTGCAAGCCGGCAACTACACCTACGTGGAGGTGGACACCGGCAAGGCGAGCCTGTGGATGGCCTCGAATCCCAGCAAGGTGAAGACCGGCGACAAGATCGCCTGGCGCGACGGCGCCATCATGCACAACTTCCACAGCAAGGCACTGAAGCGTGATTTCAAGCAGATCATGTTCGTATCCGAATTCGTCTCGCCCAATCTGCTACCCAAGCCGAAAGGCGGCGTGGTGCTTTCGCGGCAGGACGCCGCCGGCTATACCTACCTGGAGATCGATACCGGGAATGGCCGGGAATGGGTCGCGCTACCGACGACCAATGTCAATGTCGGCGAGAAGGTACATTGGCTGGGAGGATCCCGCATGCACGACTTTCACAGCAGTTCGCTGAACCGGGATTTCGACAGTATCTGGTTCATCAACCGACTGGAAACCAGCACCATCCAATTCTGAACACGCTGTGAATCCTCTTTGAAAGGTCCAGAAAAATGAACAAGGCTATAGACTTTCATCCCAGGCACCTGACCTTCTTCGTCGGCCTGGCGCTGCTCAACGCATCCACCTCGGCCAGCGAGGCGCACGAGGGCCTGGACGCCCGGGAGATCTACCACGAGTATTGCTCGGTGTGTCATGGCGACAACGGCGACGGACGCTCCCACGCGCAGAACAGCTTCGACCCACCGCCGCGCAATTTCACCGCGCCGGAAGCGGCCGCGCAACTGGATCGCGAGCGCATGCTGTTCTCGGTGACCTACGGGCGACCGGATACCGCGATGCCCGGTTGGGGAACCCGGCTGAGCAAGGATGAGATCGCCTCGGTAGTGGATTTCGTGCGTTCGACCTTCATGAAGATCGATGCGTCGCGACAATCCGCCGACGCGGAAGCGAAAGGCGTCGACCGCTTCGCCACCGGCTACATGGACCAAGCGATGCCCTATGGCCTGCATGGCGACAAGGCATCCGGGCAGGCATACTTTCGCATGAACTGCGTCGTCTGCCACGGCGTCAACGGCGACGGCAAGGGCCCGCGCGCCTATTTCATACTGCCCAAGCCCAGGGACTACCGCCACCCCGCCGCGCGCGCCAAGCTGAACCGACCGACGCTCTTCGAGGCGATCGCCAAGGGCAGCAACGGTACCGAGATGCCGGCCTGGGAAAAGGTACTCGATAAACAGGAGATCGCGAACATCGCGGAATACGTCTTCGATACCTTCATCAAGCCGGAACCAACCGAGGCAGCCAAGCGCTGAATTGCCTGCCGGCTCCGCTTCGGCGCCGAGACGGGATTCACCAATTCAGCTGTTCGTAGACCTCGTGCGCGGCTTTCGATATGACAGGTCGGTCGACCGTGCCGGCGAGCACGTAACCAAGATCGCCCTCCACCCAGTAGAACGCCTGTATGCCGTTACGCTTGGCATACCGAAAAGCGGTATCCCCGCCGGTGTTCTTCTGATAGACAAACAGGGTCAGGCGGTTCCCTTTGTCGTTCTGGTACATGAACAGGGCCGCCGGCCCCTCCGCCGATGTCACCAGCCGCCCTCCCAGCAAGCGGTAGCCGAGCTGACTCAACCGGGGCGCGCGCACCTTGGATTTGAGACGCTTCGATAGCCAGGCGACCAGGTGTTTCTCTTCGTCCGCGCCGACCTCGACCGGGTGGCGCACCTCGGGCGTATAGACCGCATGGGCGAGAAAGGCGAGATCGAGGGTATTCTCATCGGATGCCGGCAACGCGGCGACCGGAGCCCTGGCTTGTATTCCACCCCGCGCATACCAACCGAGCAGTCCGCCGACGCTCATGGCCGCGACCACGGCCGCCGCCTTCCACAAGCGGTGTCGTGGCGGCCCGGCGCGATGTCCGCCGATATTCCCGGCGGCGGCTTCCATCAACTCGCGGGGAATGGGTTCATCGAGCACCGGGTCGTAGAGGGCATGCAGCGCTTCGTTGAGTTCACGGCAATCCCGAACCTTCTTCGCGACATCGGGATCAGTCTGCAACAACGCTTCGATCTCGCGACGATGATCCTCATCGAGCTGACCGTCCACGTAGGCATGCAGATCCACCTCGGTAATCGCGGAATCCGATGATTTCATTTAACCCCCCTCAGGCTGGCCGATGCATCACCCCGCATCACCTCGCGCAACTTGATCCTGGCGCGGGACAGGCGGGACATCACCGTGCCCGCCGGTACATCGAGCACCTTGGCCGTTTCCTCGTAACTCAGACCTTCCAGCCCGATCAAAAGCACCACCAGCCGCTGACCGTCCGGGAATTCGTCGAGTCGTCGTTGCAAATCCCGCAGCACCAGGCGTGAGTATTGATTCGGCGCCTGCTCTCGTTCGCTGACGGTATCCAGGGACACGAGCGATGGCGCGCGGCTGTAGCGTCTCGCGGCATTCGCGTGAATATTATGCATGATGGTGAACAGCCATGGACGGATGTCGTCGTCCCCGCGATACAGGTGTTTGCGCGACCAGGCACGTTCCAGGCAGTCCTGCACCAGTTCGTCCGCCTGCTCCTTGTCCTTCATCAGCGCACGCGCGTAACGCCTCAGGCGAGGGATGTTCTCGATCAACAGCGATTCAAAATCACCCATGGGGCAGTTTCCCGGATACACCAGTCCTGCTGTATAAACACCGCGCGCCCGGGTTTATTCCATTTCCACCCGGCTGTCTTTTCCCCAGCGCATCCGCGCGCGACAAGGGCTATACTTTGCCGGCAAGGGACGCGCTTGTGGCCAGTCGAGCGTCACCGATCTCGACCCGCGCCACGCCGGCCCGGGGCCGGCTAGGAGTCTGTCGGGTTTGACCGATCGTAGCGAGGGAAAGCTATTTTGAGTCCGTTTTTTCGTTCACTTGAGGCGAATAGTCATTCTATTTAACGAAAGTGAACGGAAAAACGGGCCAAAAGGGCTTTTCCGCAGTAGATCAGCGTTAAACCCGACAGACTCCTAGTCTCCCTGTTGTTCCGCGCTCAACTTTTTGGTTCGCTATGAAACACACCTTCCGACTCACACGCCAGTTCGCCTTGTTGAGCTTTGTCACCATCCTGTTCATCGGGCTGGTCTCGGCCTATACGCTGTCGAGACTGCTGACCAACGAGATCCTCACCCGGGACGCCATCGTCAGTGGTGATTTCGTCAACAGCATCGTGACCGCGGACCGCAGCTGGCGTTATTTCAACGATGTGGACAATCCGGCGGGCAAGGCCGTTCTGCGCGAGTTCTACGATCACGTCACCCACCTGCCGGACGCGCTCAGGTTCAATGTCTACGGCAAGGACCAGCGGGTCATCTGGTCGAGCGACAACGAGTTGATCGGAAAAAAATTCGACGATAACGACGAACTGGAGGAGGCCTTGGAAGGCAGGCTGGTCTTCGAGTCCGGGACCATAGGTGAAAGAGTAAAGAAAGAGCACGTGGACCTGGGCTCCGACCTGGTCGGCATGCATTTCATCGAGACCTACATCCCGATCTGGAATCCGGATCACGACGATGTAGTCGCGGTGGTCGAGCTCTACAAGCGCCCTCTCAGCCTGCATAAAGCGATAGTCAAGGGGGAAAGCATCATATGGATCGGCTCCCTGCTCGGAGGCATGCTGTTGTTCGTCGCCCTCTATTGGATCGTGCGGCGCGCCGATCTGGTGATGGCGTCGCAACAACAGCGGCTCATCGAGGCCGAAAGTCTTTCGATGATCGGCGAGACGGCCTCGGCGGTGGCGCACTCGATGCGCAATCCCCTGGCATCCATCAGAGCTTGTGCCGAGCTCACTCTGACAGACGACCTGGAAGGCGCCAAGGAGTCCGCGCGCGACATCATCAACGAGGCAGACCGGCTGGATCGCTGGGCGCGGGAACTGTTACAGTTCTCGGCGACCCACCAGGATGAACTGGAGACGATCGACATCGATGCATTGATAGGCAAAACACTCGATGCGCATCGTGAAGACTTGGCGCGCGCATCCATCGAACTGAAGCTGTATCTGTCCGGCATCCATCCGATGCTTCGCGCCAACGAAGCTCCGTTGGCCCAGGTAGTGGAGAACCTGGTCGTCAACGCGATCGAAGCGATCGGCCACGATGGCACCCTGACGGTGGCTACCGCCGTGGAGCACAAACCACCGTTCGTCCGCATCACCATCACGGATACCGGACCGGGTCTCTCCGACGAGATCAAGGACCGCCTGTTCCGCCCTTTCGCCACGACCAAGCCGAGTGGCACCGGCCTGGGCTTGGCGCTGGCCCGGCGCCTGGTGGAACACTACGGTGGCACGCTCGATTTACACAGTGATCCCGGCCAGGGCGTGACGGCGACGATACGCCTGCCGGCGGTGGATTGAGCGTATGGGTCACGGCATACTCATCGTCGAGGACGAGGCCATCCTGGCGAAGACCGTCGCCAGGTATCTGCGCAAGCATGGATTCGACGTGCGCACCGCGAGCGACGGTCACGCCGGCATCGAGGACGTGAAGAGTTATCAACCCGACGCCGTCCTGCTCGACTTCAACCTTCCCGGCGGCATGAACGGGTTGGAGGTACTGAAAAGGATTCAGGCGATCGATTCCTCCATCAAGATCGTCATGATCACCGGACAGGGAAACACCCGACTGGCGGTGGATGCCATGAAAGCCGGAGCCTACGACTACCTGAGCAAGCCGCTGGCACTGAGCGAACTCAAGCTGTTGCTCGAAAGGGCGATCGGGCAACAACGTACCGAGGGACAACTCTCTTATTTCCACGGTAGGGACGCCTCGCGCAGCGATATCGACAGGATTGTCGGAGAGAGCCACGCCATGCTCGACCTGAAGCAGCGAATCGCCCGGATCATCGACGCCGGCAGGCGCCTGAGCGACGGACCGCTGCCGGCGGTACTCATCAGCGGTGAAACGGGTACGGGAAAAGAACTCGTGGCAAGGGCGTTGCACTACGGCGGACCGCGCGCCAAACAGGCGTTCGTCGAACTGAACGCGGCGGCGATGCCGCAGCAGCTGGTGGAATCGGAACTCTTCGGCCACGAAAAAGGCGCCTTCACCGATGCCAGGGAACGCAAGCTGGGTCTGGTCGAGGCCGCGAACGGCGGCACCTTGTTTCTCGACGAGGTCGGAGAACTCGATCTGGCCATCCAGGCCAAGCTGCTCAAGCTGCTGGAGGATCGCAAGGTCAGACGCCTCGGCAGCCTGCGCGACACCCGGACCGATATTCAGATCGTGACCGCCACCAATCGCTCGCTTCAGGAAATGGTCCACGACGGCGGGTTCCGCGAGGATCTCCTGTTCCGTCTCAATACCCTCACCATCCACATCCCGCCACTGCGAGACAGGCTGGAAGACGTTCCACTGCTCGCCGGACATTTTCTCGAACAGATGACACGCAAGTATGCGAAACCCGACCTGCATCTCGCGGAGAACACCCTTGGCGCGCTGACGACCTACCACTGGCCCGGCAATATTCGCGAGCTGCGCAACCGCATCGAGCAGGCGGTGCTGCTGTGCGAGGGCTCGGAAATCGGCGTGGCATGCCTGAACCTTCCAACGACGACCCCGCATAGCAACGCCACGCACAGACCCGGCGCGGATCATGCCGCCGGCGCGCCATCCACCTTGCCAGACGTGGAGAAGGAAATGATCGAGCAGACCTTGAAAGCCGTTGGAGGCAACGTATCCAAGGCGGCGAGACAGCTGGGCATCACCCGGGATCGGCTGCGATATCGATTGAAGAAGTACGGCTTGACCGATCAGCCGTAGGCTTCGCCCCTTTTACACGCCCGCCTTCGCCGCCCATCCAACAGATACCTACCCCCGCCACCACCATTTACTGACGCCCTCGCCCGGCGACAGGCGGGGAACCACACCCAACTGTGGGTGAACAAATGGGTGCTGTATACCCAATTCTTGGAAGTATTCCGTCTCCCTCGTCGGCAATGGCACGGATCAGGCGCGTCGAATACAGACAATAGCTCACGAAACCGGCAGGATAGATACCACGCGCGGAAATAACCCACGCTGGCACGGGTTTTGCTCCAGTACACGTAATCAGACAATGAATGGAGCAAACGAGTGAGTATTCTCATCGTCGACGACAACGCCACGCTGCTGAGCAAGATCGTGCGCAGCCTGACACGGGCGAACCGCTCGGCGCGCGGCGCTTCCAGCCTCGCCCAGGCGCGCCAGTTGATGATGGAGAAACAACCCAGTGTACTCTGCCTCGATCTGCAGCTCGGGGACGGTAACGGGTTCGATCTACTGCGCGAGATCCGTCAAAGTGGCAGCAAGCTGCCCGTCGTCGTGATCAGCGGTTATCGCTCGGTGGAGAGCACACGGCGCGCTGAGCAGCTCGGCGCCGCGGTTTTTCTCACCAAACCCTTCGCGCTCTCCGAACTGCACGAGTGGGTAGTCAAGCTGCTGGACGCGCGGCCGAATGACAGGGGCGCGCAGGCCTCGGAACCCAACGATCCAGACACTGCATCAAACCGGAACTGAAGGCTGTTTTCGTCGCCCCCACGCAACGTGATACCCACGGAACCTCGCACCACCCACTACCTGCGTACAAGCCCTTCCTTTCCCTCTCGCAGTCCCTTCCCCACCCGGGGATAGCATCGCCGTCCTTCAAGCGTGGGCAACCATTCCGCGCTTCGACGCGCGCCGGCTCTGGCCGACCATCTTGGTGGCAAACCCTCTAGGAGCCTGTCGGGTTTAACGCTGATCTACTGCGGAAAAGCCCTTTTGGCCCGTTTTCCCGTTCACTTTCGTTAAATAGAATGACTATTCGCCTCAAGTGAACGAAAAAACGGACTCAAAATGGCTTTCCCTCGCTACGATC
>DRPO01000179.1 GCA_011330835.1 Gammaproteobacteria bacterium
AATCTGTTCAGCGGAGGCTACGGCAGCCAGGCCGGTCGGATGATCGACAAGCTGCTGGCCGAGCTGATTTGAGAGTTCAGCCGATGTTCATTGGGCCGCCGTTAATCTGTCCGCGTATTTCGAAAACCATAACAGGGGACAGAACGATGAGGAAAAAGATGATGACATTCGCGGCGGCTGGCGTCGCCATGCTGGGCATGGCCGCTGCTACCGCCGAGGCGCGGCATTATTCCACCAGTCGGGGTTTTACCGACACGGCTCGCGTCACCCACGTCGAACCGATCTACCGCACAGTGACCACAACCCGGCCAGTGCGCGAGTGTTCCGAGGAAGAGGTCTACCGGCCCGTGAGCTATGATGAGGGCTATGGCGACAGCGGCAACACCGCGCTGGGCATGATCGTGGGTGGTGTGCTTGGCGGCGCGTTGGGGCACAATATTAGCCGTCACGGCGACAATGGCAAGATTGTCGGCGCGGTCGTCGGCTCGGCCATTGGTCACGAGGTCGCGCAGCGCAATCGGGGGCGGCATGGCCGCTACCAGGACTATCGCCCACGCTGGGAAGAGCGCTGCCATACGGTTAGTGAGAGATACACGGAAGAAAAACTGGATGGCTATCGGGTAACCTACCGCTATCACGGTCAGAGTTTCACGACCCGAATGGATCGCGACCCTGGCAGCCGCATCAAGGTGCGCGTCCGCGTGACGCCGGTCTATTGATTCACGGATTCGATACGACAAACTCAATGCAAAAGATCTTCAGTCTATTGATGACGGCGGCGGTTGCGCTGCTGGCGGTTTCCCCGATTCAGGCGGAAACCGGAAAACACCAGCGGCGCCATCCGCTGTCCCGCGACGAAGCCGCCAAAGTCGCCCAGGAGCGTTTCCACGGGCGCTTGCTGGATATTCGTCGCCAGGAGCGGGATGAAGACGGTTTCCGCTACCGCGTCAAAATGCTGGAGAATGGCCGGGTGCTGATCTTCAATATCAACGGCATGACCGGCGAGATCGAGGACTGACATGCGCGCGCTGGTGATCGAGGACGAATCGCTGCTGCGCCAGCAACTGGTCGAAGCGCTGGAGGACGTGGGCTACGTCGTCGACGCCGCCGGCGATGGCGACGAGGGCGAGTGGATGGCCTGCGAATACCCCGAGGATATCGCCATCATCGACCTGGGCCTGCCCGGCAAGAGCGGCCTCGAAGTCATCGAATCGTTGCGCGCCAAGAACCGCGACTACCCGGTGCTGATCCTCACCGCGCGGGATCGCTGGCAGGACAAGGTCACCGGCCTGGAGGCGGGCGCGGACGATTACCTGACCAAGCCCTTCCACATGGAAGAACTACTGGCGCGGGTTCGCGCCCTGATCCGGCGCAGCGGGCGCTGGAGCCAGATCGAGATCGAAAGCGGCCCGGTGCGCCTCAACACCACCGAGCAGTCGGTGGAGCTGAACGGCGAACCGCTGACCTTCACCGCCTACGAATACCGGCTACTGGAATATCTCGTCCTGCACGCCGGCGAGGTGCTGTCCAAGACGCGCCTGACCGAGCACATCTACGCCGAGGACGATGAACGCGACAGCAACGTCATCGAAGTCTTCATCCGACGGCTGCGCAAGAAACTCGATCCCGACGGCGATCTCAACCCCATCGAGACCATGCGCGGTCGAGGCTACCGCTGGCGATTGCCCCGACCCGCCGCTTCATGAATTCCCTGCGGCTGCGCCTGCTGGTCAGCGCTGGCGCGGCGCTGCTGCTGTTCACCGTGCTCACCGGCCTGGCGCTCGACCAGGCATTGAAAAACTACACCCAGCAGGCCGAGCACGACCGGCTTCAGGGCCTGGTGTTCAGCCTGCTGGGCGCCATCGAGATCGACGCCGCCGGCATTGGCAGCTACTCGCTGGAGCGCGTGCCCGAACCAAGGCTGGCGCAACCCGATTCAGGCCTCTACGTCGTCATCTACGATGATTTCGGCAACGCCGTCTGGCAATCGTCCTCGTTGCTGGAAGAAGCCGCCCCGATGCCGCCGGTGGAGGTCAACGAATGGCGCTTTTCCGTGCTGGGCAACAACGGTTCGGCGCTGAGTTACGGATTCGAATGGGTGGTCGGGCATGGCCAGGTGCGCCGCTACACCCTGTATGTCGCCGATATCGACAGCCCGCTCAAGGCCCAGCGCAAGCGTCTGGCGCGCGGCATGTGGCTGTGGCTGCTGGGCATCTCCGGCGTCTTGCTGCTGATCTTCCTGTCGCTGCTGCATTGGGGCTTGAGGCCGCTGAGACGCATTCGCGGCCAACTCGACGCGGTCAGGAACGGCAAGCTGACGCGCCTGTCGGAGGACGCGCCGGACGAGATTCGCCCCCTCACCCAGAGCGTCAACGCCCTGCTGGCGCATGAGCAACATCAACGCGAGCGTTTCCTGCACGCCACGGCGGATCTGGCGCACAGCCTCAAGACGCCGCTGGCCGTGTTGCGCAACCAGCTTGCCAATGCACCCGAGGCCAGCGAGCAACTGGACGCCATGGAGCGGATCATCAGCTACCAGTTGCAGCGGGCGACCACCACCCGAATCAAGCCGCTGACCCACCCCATCGCCGTCCAACCGGTTTTCGAACGCATCATCCGCGCCCTGAAAAAGGTCTACGCGGACAAGCGGATTCGGTTCAACAACGCCATTCCCCCCGACTATCAGTTGCGTATCGCCGGGGACGACCTGATGGAACTGGCCGGCAATCTGCTGGAAAACGCCGCGAAATATGGCCGCTCGCGCGTCGATATCGCCGTGGAAAAGCGCTGCCTGACGATCGAGGACGACGGCCCCGGATTCCCGGACAACGCAACCCGACTGTTGCGACGCGGCATGCGCGCCGACACCCGGGAAAAAGGGCAGGGCATCGGGCTGGCGGTGGCCAACGAGATCATCGACATGTACTCGGGAAAACTGAGCATTGAAAAAAGCGCTGGCGGGGGCGCCCGATTGGTTCTATGCTTTGAAGACGACTGAGATCCCAGGCAGCAATGATGAAAACAGTCCCGGCCGGCAGGGCTATCGATTGGTTCAAGGCGGGGTGGCGAGTTTTTTCCAGCGACATCGCCACCTGGCTGATCCTGGCGGTCATCTATCTGCTGATCATGGTCGTGCTGATGATGATCCCGATCATCGGCTCGACGATCTATTACCTGATCGCGCCCACCCTGGTGGCCGGTCTGTTGCTCGCCGCCGGCAAATCCCTCGATGGCGGCAAGGCGCGGGTCGAAGACCTGTTCGCCCCGCTGCGCAACGAAACGACCCGCAACCCCCTGTTGATGCTGGGCGCCATCCTGCTGGCCGCCAATGTCCTGCTGGCGATTCTCGGCGTCGGCATGGTCGGCGGTTTTGGCATGCACGGCATGGGCGGCGCGGGTTTGCTCGGCGGCCTGCTGGCGCTGATCGCCTCGCTCGCCATTGGCGCCGCGTTCTTGTACGCGCCCGCCGAGGTCGTGTTCAGGAATACACCGCCGGTTGACGCCATCAAGGCCAGCCTGTCCGCGGTCATGGCCAATATTCCCGCCATGCTAGTGTTCGGGTTGGGGTATATCCTGCTGTCGATTGTCGCGATGATTCCGCTGGGACTGGGGATGCTGGTGTTGCTCCCCGTCATGATGGGCGCGCTGCTGGCCAGTTATGGGGATATTTTTTGAAACACCAGCGTCAGATTGTTCGCCGGCATGGCGTATTCCCGAGCAAGCCGCAGTGAATGGTTTTCCGCGCAATCCCGGACATCTTCGATATCGCGAACGCCGCTGAACGGATCCCTGGATTTCAGCCATTGATCGAAGCGCCGGTTGCTGTCGCTGGTAAATTGACCATCCCGGTTGAATGGCCCGTAGAGACAGAATTTTCCGTCCTCCCCAAGTCGGTCGCCGACGCCCGCGATCATCTTTTCAACCAGCGGCCACGACAGGATATGGGCGGTATTGGCGCTGAAGACATAGTCGTATTGCCGATCCGGCCAATGTTGCGCAACGTCCAGCGTCACCGCCGGCTTGACATTGGACAGGCCCGCCTCGCGCCGCCAAAGCTCGATGCCGCCGATATTTTCCGCGACATCGCTGGGATGCCAGACGATATGCGGCAACTCGGGAGAAAAATAAACCGCGTGCTGTCCCGTGCCGCTGCCGATTTCGAGAAGCTCCCCCGGTTCGGTAAATTCCTGTCGCAGGACTTCCAGTATCGGCTGGCGATTCTGATCACAGGATTCAGCCCAGGGTTTATTGGAGGCTTCTGGATTCATGGCATAATTCGACCGGACGAGAAATTCAGCGGAGCGCTGGAGTCATGACAAAAAAACCTGACCTGAAGAAAAGCCTGGACGACACGATCTCCCGAATGCAGGAGATTAACAGAAAAATTGCCGCGCAAGGCCAACCCCCCTCATCCCGTGAGCTGGATGAACTCAAGTCGCTGGGCAGGGAATACGCTCGCCTGGTGGACGATCTCGCCAGTAGCCAGGGATAGCGGGCCGCTCGCCACGAAAACCCCATTCGGATTGAATTCCCGGGCTTGTCGGCTGTCTACGAAGTAGGTCGGACAGTTCCTCAAGCCATGCCAGATACGCCATTTTTCTCGGTCATCATCCCCAGCTACAACCATGCGCACTACGTTTGCGAAGCCATCGATTCGGTTCTCGACCAGACGTTTTCCGACTTCGAGATCATAGTCGTCGACGATGGCAGCACGGACCACACCCGTCAGGCCATTCAGGGCTATGAACACCCCGCCATCCACTATATCTATCAGGACAACAAGGGCTTGCCGGGGGCGCGCAATACCGGCATACGCCACGCCCGGGGGCGGTGGATCGCCCTGCTGGACGCCGACGACCTGTGGCACCGGGAACGACTGGCGCATATCGCGGAACACATTCGACGCCATCCCGA
>DRPO01000180.1 GCA_011330835.1 Gammaproteobacteria bacterium
ACAGGCTGATCAGCACCACGCCGCCGGCCAACCCGTCCAGGCCATCGGAGAAATTGATGGCGTTGACCGCGGCGAGAATAAAGAAACAGGTCACTGCGATAGCGAAGGGCTCTGGGAAAGGCATCCAGTGATGAAAGATATGAAGCTGTTCGAAATGAACGCCGCCATAAACCACCGCCAGCACCGCCGCCAGGAACTGGGCGCCGAACTTGAGTTTGTAACCCAGTTCGAAGCGATCATCGAGGATGCCGAATACGAGGATGACCAACGCGCCGGCCAGATACCCCTTGACCGACCGGCTCAAATCCAGCCAGATCATCAGCGGCGCCGCCGCGCCCATTACGATCGCCAAGCCGCCGATTCTCGGGATGGGAATCGCGTGAACCTTGCGTTGGTTGGGCACGTCCACGATATGGAAGCGATATCCCATCTGCTTCGCCAACGGCATCAGCACCATCGTCAGCATCATGGACACAATAAATCCGGCAAACGTGATCATGAAACGATCCTGGAATGTTGCCGAACGATGTATTCTGAACTGTTCATTCTCCCCACCGTGAGGTATAAGCCATTGAAAACCGTTTATATGATTGCGAACCGCTCCGATCGCGGCGGCTGAACACACTAAGACAAACGATAGCAAAGCCTCATTCAGAGCCAGCCTGGCCAGGGCGCGCCTGGCGGCTGACCGCCCAGCCTCGTGCTGAATGAGGCTTTGCTATCGCTTGTCTTAGTCTGCAATAACGCCGCCCGCGCGGACGCGCCCGCGGCGACTGAGGAAATTATGGATCACGAAAAGCCCTTTTGATTTGTTATGGGTTCCAATTATAGAATGTCGCCGTGTCGTATCGCGGCATTTCCCGCCACAAATGTCCCGTTTTGTGACTTTCCTCCCGATGTTGATACCGTTTATCCCGAAAAGGATTGGCATTTCGCTGTTCGCGGCGAGTTGCCTGCTGGCGACTGGAGCGGTTCACGCCGATATCGCGGTCTTCGTTCACGGCTACCAGTCATCGGGCGACGCCTGGCGCAAGGCCGGCGTGTTCGCCCCTCTGGCGCGCGCTGGCTGGACCGACGCCGGCGGCTACCGCTATCAGGGGCGGCGGGTGATCGGGCCAAACCGAAGGCCCCAAGGGAAGAATCTGCTGCTGACCGTGGATCTGCCCAACAACGCGCCGGTGCTCTACCAGGCGGGCTATTTGCGGGCGGCGTTGCAATCGATCCGGCGGTTCGCGCCCGAGGAAAGCCTGACGCTGGTGGGTCATTCCGCTGGCGGAATCGTCAGCCGCGCCACCCTGGTGCTGTTTCCTGAACTCAAGGTGGCTCGGCTGGTCGCCATCGCCACGCCCAATCTGGGCGCGAGGCTGGCGGATATCGGGGCGACGCTGGCCAGCAGTCCGGTTGGACTGTTCGCGCGCCTGATGGGCGAACGCAAACTGGCCCGTTCCGGCAAGCTGCTCTCGGATATCTCTCCCCAGTCGAACCACAATTTTCTTGGCTGGCTCAACAGCCGCGCGCACCCCGAAGCCGACTACATCGCCGTGATTCATGTCGAGGACAATCCGGCGGAGGGCGACGGCGTCATTCCCGGCCGCAGCCAGGATCTTCGCGCCGTCCCGGCATTGGCGGGCAAGGCCACGGCCTGGTGGGTTCGCGGCGGCCATGGTCTGGGACGAAGCGACGGTGATATACTCGCGGGCCTGCTGTTACGCCCCGCTCCCGCCCATGAACCCAGTCGCTAGACACGCCACGCGCCCCGTCCGGGTCGGATCCGTCACCATCGGCGGCGACGCGCCGATCGTCATCCAGTCGATGACCAATACCGATACGGCGGACGCCATTCGCACCGCCGCCCAGGTCGCCGAACTCAGCCGCGCGGGCTCCGAACTGGTGCGGATCACCGTGAACAACGAGGAGGCGGCCGCCGCCGTGCCGGAAATCCGCGAACGTCTCGACGCCATGGATTGCGCTGTCCCTCTGGTCGGCGACTTTCATTTCAATGGCCACAAACTGCTCGCTCGCCATCCCGAATGCGCCCGCGCGCTGGCCAAGTTCCGCATCAACCCGGGCAATGTCGGTCGGGGGAAGAAGCGCGATGAACAGTTCGCGCGGATGATCGAACTGGCCATCGAATATGACAAGCCGGTGCGCATCGGCGTCAACTGGGGCTCGCTGGATCAGGATCTGCTGGCCCGCAAACTCGATGAAAACGCCCGGTTGGACGCGCCCCGACCACTCGGGGAAGTCCAGGACGATGCGCTGATCGAATCCGCCATCGGCAGCGCGCAACGCGCCGAGGAACTTGGTCTGCCCGCGAACCGGATCGTACTGTCCTGCAAGATGAGCGGCGTACAGGATCTGATCCGGGTCTATCAACGCCTGGCCCGGGAATGTGACTACGCGCTGCATCTCGGCCTGACCGAGGCCGGCATGGGCAGCAAGGGCATCGTCGCCTCGACCGCCGCGCTCGCGGTGCTGCTGCAACAAGGCATTGGCGACACCATCCGCATCTCGTTGACGCCGGAACCCGGCGGCAGCCGCGCCCAGGAAGTCATCGTCGCGCAAGAGATCCTGCAAACCATGGGCATCCGCTCCTTCACTCCGGAGGTCGTCTCCTGCCCCGGCTGCGGTCGCACCAGCAGCGACTACTTCCAGCAACTCGCCGGAGAGATCCAGTCTCACCTGCGGGAACAGATGCCGCGCTGGCGGCAAACCTATCGCGGCGTGGAAAACATGACCGTGGCCGTCATGGGCTGCGTCGTCAACGGCCCCGGCGAAAGCAAACACGCCAATATCGGCATCAGCCTGCCGGGCAACGGCGAGAAACCGGTCGCGCCGGTGTACATCGACGGCGAAAAAGACGTGACGCTCAAGGGCGACGCCATCAGCGCCGATTTTCGCGAACTGATCGCGGACTATATCGAGAAGACTTATCCGCGGATTTCGTGAGAAATGCGGGTTGACGACTGGCTCTGGAGACATTCCCAATGCCTTTGCCGGCAAGATGCCGGCGCTCCCAGGGGCAATGCCCGATGCGCCTTCGGCTTATCGGGCCTACAGCGCTGATCGATGACGGGAGACGCTCCCAACGCCCTTTGTGCTGACATTGACCTTTTCACCACAGAGACACAGAGCACACAGAGAAAATCTTCAAACTTGAAATGGCCATTCCCTCTCCCTCAGGGAGAGGGCCAGGGAGAGGGCCAGGGTGAGGGTGAGGGTGAGGGTGGTGATGGGATTACCCCCTCACCCCAACCCTCTCCCCCAAGGGGGAGAGGGAGCCATTCGGCAGATATTGAAAACTCTGTGAACGCCGTGCCTCTGTAGTGAAAACGAATTTCAAAAGGTAAACGAAAAATGAGCA
>DRPO01000181.1 GCA_011330835.1 Gammaproteobacteria bacterium
TCGCGGATCGGGAGGGTGGTCTGCGCGCGGGCGTCGAGAGGGCGAGGGAGATTCTCGAACCCGTCTGTTTTTCATCCCTGTCCGGATCTTCATCCCGTGGCCAGGCCATCGACAGGCTCGCACGGGACTCCGGCGCCAGGGCGGAGGCGCCGGCTTTGGCCATCACCCAGTCGGAACGACTCAACGCCTTTGGCATTCCGCAAGCCGCCTGTCTGCGGTGTGGCGACTGTCTGGCGGGATGTCGTTACGGCGCGGCCAATACGGTGGCGCAGACCTGGCTGCAGGATGCCTGGCAGCACTGCGCCGATATTTTCACCGGCATTGTGGTTCGCCGGGTGGAGCGCACCTTCGATGGCCGGCGATGGCGCGTCTACTACGCGACCGTGTCGGATGTCGCCGACTCGCTGGATGCCGCGGATGAACGATTCGTGACCGCCGATTGCGTGGTGCTGAGCGCCGGGGCGTTGGGAACGACGGAAATTCTGTTGCGTTCCGCCGAACATGGATTGAGCCTTTCCCGGCGCCTTGGCCAGCGCTTCTCCGGCAACGGCAATCAACTCGGGGCGGTCTGGAACAGTGAATGGCGGGCGGGGATGACGGGCGTCGCCGACGCGGATTCCGAGCACCCGGTCGGGGCGGCGACCGAGCGCGTGATCGATCTTCGCGAGGGCCAGCCGCTGAATCAGCAGCTGATGATTCAGGATGTTGCCTTGCCGGGGGCGCTGGCCCGGGATTGCCTGGCGGCGCTGTCCCGCGCGGAAGCGGGGCGCGAGCGCACTCTCTCCGATTCGGGGGGCTGGCTGAGGCGTCGCTGGCGCAAATGGCGCGATCGGTTTGGCGTCTCGGATCGTGGCGCGCTGGCGCATTCGCTGCTGTTCCTGGCGATCGGCCATGACAGCGCCGCCGGCTCGGTGGCGCTGACGGATGACCGGCTGGAAATCCACTGGCCGGGCGTCGCGGCGGAAGCCGCGTTCGATCAGGCTCGTCAACTGTTCCGGGGCTGGGCGAAGCGAATGGGGGGGATTCCGCTGTCGGACATTCACTGGGTGGCGTCGCAGCCATCGCCGGTCATGACCTGGCACCCGCTGGGAGGCTGCGCGATGGGCGATGATGTCGATGCCGGCGTGGTCGATCACGCCGGTCGGGTATTCCGACGCGACGAGGGCGGCGTCCATGAGGGCCTGTACGTGGCGGATGGGTCGATGCTGCCGATGTCGCTGGGCGTCGGTCCCGCGCTGACGATCGCGGCATTGGCCGAGCGCAATGTCCGGCTGATCGCCAGGGACATGGGCTGGACCATCAGCGAGGCGGCGCCGATTTACAGCGAGCGGCTGGAATCCGAGTCGGTGTCGGCGAGGATCGAGCGCCGAATGCAGGGATACTGGCTGCCGGATTCCGGCGGTCACGCCGATTTTCGGATAGCCGCGGAAACCGGCAGGGATCACGGCCACTTTCTCGAAGCCTCTCTGGTCATGGAGGCAAAGGATCTGGAGCAGGCGCTGACCGACGAGACACTGACCATGACGCTCTCCGGCGACGTGTTTTCCGCGCCGCTCGGCGGCGAGCGATTGCGGATTCGCGATGGAAAAATGTCGCTGGCGTTGAACGCCTCGGATGCGAGCCGCCAGATCGAGTATCAGGCGCTGCTGGAAGACTCCGGAGGCCGGCAATGGCGCTTTCGGGGGCTGGGACAGATCAATCCGGTGAGTCCCCGGTTGATGGATGAAAGCACACAGCTGTACATCACGATTGAACCGATATCCGGGGACGACCAGGCCGGCAATGGCGTTATCGGGATGGAAGCTTCGGAACTGACAGGGGAAATGGCCCGAATCGCGATATCGGGAGCCGAGTCGCGGGAAGCCTCGGGGCAATGGCTGGCCCGGCTGGGGAGCCTGTTCCATGGACCGCTATGGGCGGTGTACGGCCCCGCATTGTTATCCGGAACGCGGGCGCGATTTCTTCGCCCCCTGCGCTGCGGCCATCCAGAATGGCATGGCTTCGAAGCCTCGGACGGAACGCCGCTGCAACTGTTGCGCTACCCCGGCGCCGGCAGGCCGGTGCTGCTGATTCATCGACCGGGGGCGAGCAGCCGCGTCTATTCACTGGATGCGCTCAATACCTGCCTGGTCGAGGATCTTTGCGAGACCGGCAGGGACGTCTGGCTGCTGGACGACCGTTCCAGCGTCTTTCATGGTCATCGCGAAACGCCAACGGATTTCGCGTCGATCGACACGCTGGCGGAGACCGATTACTCTGAAGCGATCGCCCGAGTGCTCGAGATCAGCGGAGAGCGCGGGATCGACCTGATCGCGGATGGCGCCGCGGCCGATCTGGTCATGGCGTCCATGGTCGGCGCTTCCGGCATCGATCCGGCAACCATTGGCGCCGCTATTCTGATTCAGCCCGCCGCGCCCGGCGACGGAGGCGGGGTGGATAACTCCCGAATCAGTCCAGCCATCCGGTCGTTGATTCCCGCGCTGTATAGCGGGGCGGAATCTTCCGATTTCCGGCGATCGGGCGAGCTTCTCGATAAGGCTCTGCGGAACTTTGCCGGAGAGGCGCTGCCGGCGATAACCATGATTCATGGTGAAAAAACGCTCAACCCGGCGAATGAACGAGTTCTCCGGTTGCTGCGGTTTCTGCGAGAAAATGCCGGGGCGCGAGGGTTTGGTCATCACGTTGTACACGACTACGACGATATCGACTGTTTGATCGGCAGTGACGCGTCAGTGGATGTCTATCCACTGATTACTCGGGCGCTGGATGCTGTTCCGTAAGTTCACA
>DRPO01000182.1 GCA_011330835.1 Gammaproteobacteria bacterium
CGTCGACCTGATGGAAAAGGCCGCCCGCCGCATCCCGCCCGACCGGCTTTGGGTTAACCCCGACTGCGGCCTGAAAACCCGTCGCTGGAAAGAGGTCATCCCGGCGCTGGAGAACATGGTGGCGGCAGCCCGGCGCTTGCGCGAGGGCAGGGCGCGGAAAGCGTCCTGAGTTCCAGCGCCGTGGTTCTTGCGCATTCCGCGGGTGATGCGGGTAGTTCTGCTTGTGGATGGGGTATTCTTGGCCGCAATAGGTATAGGCATTACATTGAAACGAGACGCCACCCGTGGATGGCGTCGATGACGCCAGACTTTTCAGGGCGTATTGGCTATGCCTGGGCGCGAGCGGGATAGCCCATTCTGCTGCTGCTAATTGCGTCAAGTATGTCTTGTGTCGTTGCCTTTGTTTTTATTCCCTCAACATCAAATGGGGATGATGCTGACTTTGTTTTGGCTTTCAGGGAAAACACGGCGCCATCCCTTCTTTTGATCTCTATTTCTTCCGACTGTGCGAGTGACAGTATTTTTGACAGCTTTTGGCGAGCTTCGGAATAAGTAAATACTTTCATCAGGGTTTACTCCAGAATTTGAATATTGAGCTTATTGGCGACTTGTCTCATCTTTCTGTCCAAAGTCAGCAAAGGGAAAGCCATCGCTCTGGCGCATTGCAGAAAATAAGCATCGTAGGCATATATGTTGTGCTCAATAGCGATTCTTAATGCCGACTGAATGTCGGTATTGACGAGCCTTACTGGTATTTTTTGTACCGTCATTTGCGCCTTTAACGCTTCTTCGGGCGTTACCTGTTTCCTCTTGATCATTGCCGATAACGCGTTGCCGATCTCATATGGCAGTATCTCTGGCGCCACGGCATCTGCTTTTGCGGTGAGTTCGATGATGGATTTTTTTTCTGGTTCATCGAGTACAACCGCCAGGAAAATATTCGTGTCCGCGATAATGTTCATTCTGGACAATTGTACAACTTCCCCCGTGATTCTTTCAAGGCCAACGTCTCTTGCGACCACGAATACCCCGCTCAGGCCGCGCCTCCAGTTTTGGGGAGTGAAGGCGGAGCGCGTCTGTCAGTCCTGCTTGCGAATGGCGTCGATGATGGCGGTGGTGGAGGCGCCGTCGATGAAGTCGAGGATGACGACCTTGCCGCCCTGGGCTTCGACGAAGTCGGCGCCGGCGATTTGGGATTTCTGGTAGTCGCCGCCCTTGACGAGGATGTCGGGCTGGATGGCGCGGATGAGGCGTTCGGGGGTGTCTTCGCTGAAGGGGACGACCCAGTCGATGCTTTCCAGGCCGGAGAGGACGGCCATGCGTTGCATGAGGGGGTTGATGGGGCGTTGCTCGCCCTTGAGGCGTTTGACGGAGGCGTCGTCGTTGACGGCGACGATGAGGCGGTCGCCGAGGGCGCGGGCCTGGGAGAGGTAGGCGACGTGGCCGGGGTGGAGGATGTCGAAGCAGCCGTTGGTCATGACGATGCGTTCGCCGGCGCGGCGGGCGTGGCGGAGGCTGTCGAGCAGACTGGCTTCGTCGAGGATGCCGCGCTTGAGGGGGGTGTGGGTTGGCGCGGCGGCCTGCATTTCCCGCTGGCTGGCGGTGGCGGCGCCGAGTTTGCCGACGACGATGCCGGCGGCGAGGTTGGCGAGCCGGGTGGCGGTGGTGAGTTCGGCGCCGGCGGCGAGGGCGGCGGCGAGGGTGGCGATGACGGTGTCGCCGGCGCCGGTGACGTCGTAGACTTCGCGGGCGTCGGCGGCGAGTCGCCAGGGGGCGCGGTCGGGCTGGAGCAGGAGCATGCCCTGGTCGCCGAGGGTGATGAGCAGGGCGTCGAGGGCGAGTTCCCGACGCGCCTGTTCGCCCCGGCGGGCGAGTTCGTCGCGATCCCGGCAGGGGCCGGCCCAGGCTTCGAATTCGCTGAGGTTGGGGGTGAGCAGGGTGGCGTGGCGGTATTTGTCGAAGTCCTTGCCCTTGGGGTCGATGAGGACGGGCTTGCCGGCGTCGCGGCAGCGCTGGATCAATCTTTGGGTGTCCTGTAACGCGCCCTTGGCGTAGTCGGAGAGGATGACGGCGTCGGCGTTGCCGAGCTGCTCTTCGAAGCGGGCGGCGAGGGGAGGGAAGTCGGCGCTGTCGAAGGGGGCTTCGAAGTCGAGCCGGATGAGTTGCTGGTGGTGGCTGATGACGCGCAGCTTGGTGATGGTTTGCCGGTCGGGCTGGCGGATCAGGCGGCAGTCGATGGCCTTATCGGCGAGCAGCTTGCCGAGTATGTCGGCTTCCGGGTCGTCGCCGGTGAGGCCGATGAGGCTGGCCTGTCCGCCGAGGGCGCGGATGTTGAGGGCGACGTTGCCAGCGCCGCCGGCGCGGTGTTCGATGTCGCTGACGCGCACCACGGGCACCGGCGCTTCGGGGGAGATGCGGCTGGCCGGGCCGTGCCAGTAGCGGTCGAGCATCACGTCGCCGACGACCAGGATGCGGGTGCGGGAGAAGTCGGGGATTTCGGAAATCATGAGGCTATCCGAAGGTCGTCAGCTCCAGCGATTCGGGCGTGGCGGTGAGGACGCTGCCCCGCCGGTACCAGTCGCCGAGCACGGCGCGCCGGGCGGGCTGGCCGTCCAGTTGGAAGTCGTGGATCGCCGGGCGGTGCGTGTGGCCGTGGATCATCAGCGCGCAGTGATGCTGGCGCAGGGCGGCTTCCACGGCGGCGGGGTTGACGTCCATGATGGCTTCGTCCTTGGCCCCGGTTTCGGTCATGCTTTTCTCGCGCAGCGCCAGCGCCTGGGCGATGCGTTCTTCCAGCGGCAGCGCGAGGAACTCGGCTTGCCATTGTTCGTCGCGCAGCATGGCGCGGAGTTGCTGGTAGTTGACATCGTCGGTGCAGAGCGTGTCGCCATGCAGCAGCAGGACGGGTTGTTCGTAGACATCGACAATGACCGAATCGGGCAGAAGCCCCATGCCGGTTCGCCGGGCGAAGTCCTCGCCGATGAGGAAGTCGCGGTTGCCGTGGATGAAAAAGACCGGCGTGATCGAGCGCAGCGATTGCAGCGCCTCGATGGCGGGTTCCAGCCCGGTTGTCGGCTGGTCATCGCCGATCCAGTATTCGAACAGGTCGCCGAGGATGTAGAGGGCGTCGGCGTCCCGCGCCTGCTCGCGGACGAAATCCGCGAACAGGTCGACAAGAGCCGGGCGCGCGCTGTCGAGGTGCAGATCAGCGATGAACAGCGTTTTGGGTTGGGTAGCGATTATTCACTCACCGTGGCTTTGGTGATGATGACCGGATCCAGCGGCACGTCCTGGTGGCCGGCGCGATTGCCGGTCTGGACCTTTTCGATCTTGTGGACGACATCCATGCCTTCGACGACCTTGCCGAACACGGCGTAGCCCCAGCCCTGCGGCGTCGGCGCGCTGAAGTTCAGGAAGTCGTTGTTCTTGACGTTGATGAAGAACTGGGCCGTGGCCGAATGCGGGTCGGAGGTTCGCGCCATGGCGATGGTTCCCTCGTCGTTCTTCAGCCCGTTGTTGGCCTCGTTCTCGATCGGCGCGCGGGTGGGTTTTTCCTGCATGTCTTCGGTCATGCCGCCGCCCTGGATCATGAAATTGGGAATGACGCGGTGAAAGATCACGCCGTCATAATGCCCGTCCTTGACGTAGGCAATGAAGTTTTCGACCGTCTTGGGGGCCTTGTCCGGGTAGAGTTCCAGAACGATGTTGCCCATCGAGGTTTCCAGCGTGACTTTGGGGTTCTTGGATTGGGTCATGGCGTTGCATCCTGACATTAATGTGAAAAAAAACAGGCTCAGAAGGAGTCGTAAAGTGACGCGCATTGGCAGTAGTTCCCTTTTGACTGACGAATGTTGCGCTGCATCATATCGGTTTGTTGGCGCGTTTTGAACTCGTTGACCGCGTGTCGTCCGGGAAAAGCCCGGAGCCGGCCAAGGCGGAAGACATCAATAGTGGCAAAGGCGTCCGCTGCGGAGAGCGTGGAGGTATCAATAGTTGCGAAAGTACCCGCACCCTGTATCCCGAGATGAAGCGCGTCGAAATGCCCCCAGCCACGCTTGTGGGGAGGATTTTGGTGGGCGTTTCACTCCGTCACCGCCCCCCCTCCGTCATTCCCGCGAAAGCGGGAATCCAGCGCCTCGTTCTGGATTCCGGGTCTTCGCTCCACTCAGCCCGGAATGACGGACAGGGGGGCGGTGGGGATTCGGTCGTGGAACCCCTAACCCTCTCAGAGGGAACAGTCGGTACGCACCGACTGAGCGCGACAATATATGAAACTATTGATACAAGAAAAGGGATAATGGCGACCGAATCGAAAGCTCTGTGAACTCTGTGTCCTCTGTGGTGAAAAGATCGGTAGGCTTGATGAGCCGAAGGCGCATTAGGCAGCGAGGTCGCCGTCAGCAATGCCCGACGCGGCTTCGGCGATTGCCGATTCCACCGGGCTGGTTCATACTGCCCGTCCCCTGTAAACGCCCCTTGATGTGAAACCGGTAATCGCTCTGGTGGGACGGCCCAATGTCGGCAAGTCCACCCTGTTCAACCAATTGACGCGCTCGCGGGACGCCCTGGTGGCGGATTTCCCGGGGCTCACCCGTGACCGCCAGTATGGCGTTGGCCGGGTGGGGGGCGATTATTACGTGATCGATACCGGCGGGCTGACGGATGAGCCGGATCAGCTCAACGAGTTGATGGCGGGACAGACGCGGCGCGGCATCGACGAGTCGGACCGGATTATCTGGCTGGTCGACGGGCGGGCCGGGTTGACGCCGGCGGATGAGGTGATCGGCGAGGAGCTTCGGCGACTGGGCAAGCCGGTGTTTCTGGCGGTCAACAAGACCGACGGGATCGTTGTCGAGGAGGCGCTGGCGGAGTTTCATGCGCTGGGGTTTGGCGATCCGATGCCGATCGCCAGCGCTCATGGTCGCGGCGTGACGCGGATGATTCAGACGGTGCTCGGCGACCAGGCGGGGTTGGCTGGCGAGGCGGAACAGGATGGCGATGAGGCGCGGGGGATTCGCATTGCCTTCGTCGGTCGTCCGAATGTGGGCAAATCGACGTTGGTCAACCGTATCCTCGGCGAGGATCGGGTGGTGGTCAGCGATGTGCCGGGCACCACGCGCGACAGTATCTACATTCCCTTCGAGCGCGATGGCCAGCGTTATACCCTGATCGATACGGCGGGCGTGCGCCGTCGCGGCAAGGTGCGGGAGACGGTGGAGAAGTTCAGCGTTGTGAAGACGCTGGATGCGATCGAGCGCGCCGATGTGGTGGTCAATGTGCTGGATATGCGCGAGGGCGTGACCGATCAGGATGTGCATCTGATCGGCATGGCGTTGCAGGCCGGGCGGGCGATTGTGGTGGCGCTGAACAAGTGGGACGGGTTGTCGGAGGAGCAGCGCAAGCGGCGGTTGGGGCAATATGAATTGAAGCTGCCGTTTCTCGATTTTGCCGAACGCTATACGATTTCCGCGCTGCACGGCTCGGGGGTCGGGTTGCTCTATGAAGCGGTCCAACGCGCCTATCGCTCGGCGCGGATCGAGCTGTCGACGACGCGCCTGACCCGTTTGCTCGAAGAGGCCGTGGCGCGTCATCAGCCGCCGATGGTTCGTGGTCGGCGCGTCAAGCTTCGCTACGCGCACCAGGGCGGCAAGCGACCGCCGGTGATCGTGATCCACGGCAATCAGACCCGTCATGTGCCGGAGGCCTACCGGCGTTACCTGGTGAATTTTTTCCGCGACCGGCTCAAGGTGGTGGGCTCGCCGATCCGCATCGAGTTCAAGACGGGCGAGAATCCGTACGCGTCGCGGGCCAAGTCGAAAGCGGGGCGGAAGAGCCCGCGGCGCGAGCATCGGAGAAAGCGGTGATGGCCGGGTATGCGCGACGGCTCGACCGCATCCAGCCCTTTCATGTCATGCGGTTGCTGCACCGGGCCCGCGAGCTTGAAGCCCAGGGGCGCGACATTATCCACATGGAGGTGGGCGAACCGGATTTCGATACGCCGGAGCCCATCGTCCGGGCGGGCGTCGAGGCGCTCCGGGAAGGCCGGACGCACTACACGCCAGCGGTGGGGCTGCCCCGATTGCGCGAGGCGATCGCCGGGTATTACGCCAGCCGCTTTGGCGTCGATGTTTCGCCCGAGCGCATTGTCGTGACGCCCGGCGCGTCGGGCGCGCTACAGTTGTTGATGGCCTTGCTCGCCAATCCGGGCGACCGGGTGCTGATGGCCGATCCGGGCTATCCCTGCAATCGGAATTTCGCCTTTCTGCACGACGCCCGGTCGGTGGCGGTGGATGTCTCCCGCGACGGTTTCCAACTGACGCCCGAACTGGTCGAGCAACATTGGGGCGACGCGGACGGCGCGATGGCGTTGCTGACAACGCCGGCCAATCCGACCGGGGCGGTGATCGGTCGCGAAGCGCTGGCGGCGATTCGCGAGGTCGCGCGCAGGCGGGGCGGTCATCTGCTGGTGGACGAGATCTACCAGGGGCTGACCTATGACGGGGAGCCTTTCACGGCGGCGGAGCTGGGGAAGGATGTTTTCGTCATCAACAGTTTCTCCAAGTTTTTCGGCATGACCGGCTGGCGGCTGGGCTGGCTGGTGGCGCCGCCCGACGCCGTTCCCGAGCTGGACAAGCTGGCGCAGAACCTGTTTCTGGCCGCGCCGACGCCTTCGCAATACGCGGCGCTGGCGGCGTTCGAGCCGGAAACGCTCGCGATTCTGGAGAACCGGCGTCAGCGCTTCGAACAGCGCCGCGACAGCCTCATGCCCGCCCTGGAGAACCTGGGATTTCGTTTCGCCGGGCAACCCTCCGGCGCCTTTTACCTGTACGCCGATTGCCGCGGCCTGGGCATGGACAGCGACGCCTTGTCGGAAGCCTTGCTGGAACAGGCGGGGGTGGCGACCACGCCGGGCAGGGATTTCAGCGTGATCGATCCGGGTCGCTGGCTGCGTTTCGCCTTCACCACCCGGCGGGAGCGGCTGGAGGAGGGAGTGGCGCGGATCACGGCCTTTCTGGCGGGACGGGCGTCCTCGACCGAATCGTGATGAAGATCCCGGTCATCCGTCGGAATATCTGCGAGGGTTGTCGCCATTGTCTTGCCAATCGCGAATAGCGACCCAAGAGTGGGAGAGTTCAATATCCACGTTTTCCCAATGTACAACATTAACAAGATATCGATCCTGCTGGTCGAGGATGATGCCGATCTGACGCAATACTGGGCCGGTCATCTGGCATCCCGGTTCGCTCACGTCTATCGGGCCGGGCATGCCTTTGAAGCCCTGGAGACCCTGCATCGCCATGCGCCGGATATTGTCATGATGGATGTCGGGCTGCCTGAAATGGATGGTTATACCCTGTGTCAGGAGATTCGCGACCATCCCGATTTCAGCCATATTCCGGTCATTTTGTACAAGTCCGGCTATCTGAGCGCCGAAGATCAGCGCCACGGTCTGCGCAGCGGCGCGGTCCGGGTCATGAACAAGCCCGGCAGTATCGACGAGATTGTCGAGGTCGTCCAGGCGGCCTATACCGAGCAGCGGGTGAAAATGGTGGTCGATTCGGAACCGGACAGCGCGCCGGCGACGGAACCGAAAGATGGCGGCTACGCCGATTTTCTGACCCGTCAACTGGGCGAGACGATCAACCAGTTGAAGAAGGAGCAGACCGCGCTATCCCGCGCGCTCAACCGGTACAAGGATTTTGCCTACCAGCGCAGCGACTTTTTCTGGGAAACGGACGCCAACGGCTTGCTGACGTTTCTTGATGCGGGTGCGCGCAACCGGCTGGGTTTGCCTGAGAATCATTATCGGGGCGTCACCTTTATCGATTTCTTCGGGCGTTTTCTCAGCGCCGACGGACTCGACCAGTTCACCCAGGTTTTTTCGAGGCTGGGCGTTCTCGATGTTTCCTGCAAGCTCCGGGATAGGAATAATTTCCGGATTGTGCGGCTCCAGGGGAAGCCGTACTATCATGCCGATCATGGCTTTGCCGGTTACCGCGGTTCGCTGACCGATATTACCGATACCAAATTGACTTCGGAAAAACTCTATTTCGCCGCCCATCACGATGCAATGACCGGTTTGCTCAACGCCCAGGCTTTCAAGTCCCTGCTGGAGAGCGAACTGCAAATGCTGCAACAGAACGAGCGCCATGTGCTGTGCTATCTCGATCTCGACTTTTTCAAGGAGGTCAACGATCGCGCCGGGCATCGCGCCGGAGACCAGTTGCTGGTGCAACTGGCCGATCTGTTCCGCCGCAAGGTGCGCTCGAACGACGTGGTGGCCCGGATTGGCGGCGACGAGTTCGCGATCCTGCTCAGAAACTGCAATCTCGACCAGGCGCGCCGGCTGATCCAGGAGCTGCACAACAGCATCAAGACCTTTCGTTTCTACTGGGAAGGTCAGCGCTTCGAGATTGGTCTGAGCATCGGATTGCTGCAGATCGAGAATTCGAAGCTGAGCGTCAGCGAGGTCATGGATCTGGCGGATCAGGCCTGTTACGCGGCCAAGCATGGCGGGCGCAACCAGATCCGCGTCTTCGGCGACGATCAGACCAGCGGCAAGCTGACCGGCGACGCGCTCTGGCTGGAGAAATTTCACACCGCCGTCAATTCCGATCAGCTCTGCCTGTTCCAGCAACCGATTCGTCACGGGCGGCGCGACTCCGGCTCGAACGCCTATGAAGTGCTGGTGCGGATGCGCGACGGGGAAAGGCTGATTACCCCGGCGCATTTTCTGTCCGTCATCGAACGCTACAAGCTGACCGCGATCCTCGATCGCTGGGTCGTGTACAAACTGGTGGACTATCTCGATTCGGGCGAGTTTCAGGGCGAATTCTATTCCGTCAATATTTCCACGGCGTCGCTCTGCGACCCGGAATTCCGGCAACAGGCGTACGCCTTGCTGGCGGAGCGTCCCGGCGTTTCCGGCAAGCTGTGTTTCGAGGTGACCGAATCTTCCGCGATGGAAAATCTCGACGCGGCGATCGAATTCATGTCCGCCATGCGCAAGCTCGGATGCCGGTTCGCGCTGGACGATTTCGGCACCGGTTTTTCCTCGCTGTCGCACCTCAAGAACCTGCCGGTCGATTTCGTCAAGCTCGACGGCGTATTTGTCCGGGGAATCGTCACCGACCCGGTCGATTTCGGGCTGGTGGAATCGATCCAGCGCATCGCCGGGCTGATGAATATCCAGACCATCGCGGAATATGTCGAGAACGCCGAGATCGCCGGCAAGCTGCGCGCCATTGGCGTGGACTATCTGCAGGGCTATCATATTGGCCACCCGGAGATGATGAGCCAGAAGACGCCGGCGATCATGCACTGAATGGGGTATTCTTGATCGCAAGACGTGTATCGCCGCTGCCGCCAAGGAGTATTGTTATGACATCGTTTTTCACCGATTCCTCCCATGGCCGATAAACTGGTTATCGTACTGGTCAATTCCGACCCGGAAGACGCTTCCGAACTGGGGGCCCCGTTCTTTCAGGCCACCGTGGCGGCGGCGATGGAATACGAGGTCGAGATCGTGTTCACCGGGCGGGCCGGC
>DRPO01000183.1 GCA_011330835.1 Gammaproteobacteria bacterium
GCGCGGCGGTCGCGGCATTCTGGAAAACATCATTCCTTCCTCCACCGGCGCGGCCAAGGCGGTTGGCGTGGTTCTGCCCGAACTGAACGGCAAGCTGACCGGCATGGCGTTCCGCGTGCCCACTTCCGATGTTTCCGTCGTTGATCTGACCTGTGAACTGAACGGCGCGGCCAGCTATGACGACATCTGCGCGGCCATGAAGGCGGCTTCCGAGTCTGGCGACCTGGCCGGCGTTCTCGACTACACCGAAGACAAGGTGGTTTCCACCGACTTCCGTGGCCGCGCCACGCCGTCCATCTTCGACGCCGGCGCCGGCATCGCCCTGGACGACACATTCATCAAGGTCGTGTCTTGGTACGACAACGAGTTCGGCTACACCTGCAACATGCTGCGCATGGTTCAGCACGTCGCCGGTTAACAGTCCGAGCCTGCCGGTTTCCCGGTGGCGCGAGTCGCCGCCGGGAAAGCGGTTACAATTGAAATTCCATAATCCAAATTCTTTTTTCTTTTAGGAGCTACTCCATGTCCATTATCAAGATGACTGACCTGGATCTGTCCGGCAAGCGCGTTCTGATTCGTCAGGATCTCAATGTACCCATCAAGGATGGCAAGGTTGCCTCCGACAAGCGGATCCGCGCCTCATTGCCCACCATCGAACTGGCGATGAACGCCGGCGCCAAAGTCATGTTGATGTCCCACCTTGGACGGCCCACCGAGGGTGAGCCCGCCGAGGAATTCTCGCTCAAGCCGGTGGCCGATTACCTGTCCGACAAGCTTGGCAAGGAGGTCAGGTTGATTACTGACTATCTCGAAAAGCAGCCCGAGATGGCGGATGGCGACGTGGTGTTGCTCGAAAATGTTCGCTTCAACGTGGGCGAAAAGTCCAATGATGAAGAGCTGGCGAAAAAATACGCCGCCCTGTGCGACGTTTATGTCATGGACGCTTTCGGCACCGCTCATCGCGCTCAGGCCTCGACGTACGGCGTCGGCATGTTCGCGCCCGCCGCTTGCGCCGGCCCGCTGCTCGCCGGCGAACTGGATGCGCTCGGCAAAGCGCTGGACAACCCGGATCGTCCCATGGCGGCGATCGTCGGCGGCTCCAAGGTGTCCACCAAGCTGACCGTGCTCGACTCGCTGTCGCAAGTCGTCGACCAACTGATTCCCGGCGGCGGGATCGCCAATACCTTCATTGCCGCGATGGGCCATAACGTGGGCAAGTCGCTGTACGAGGAAGATCTGATTCCCGAAGCCCAGCGTCTGATGGAAGCCGCCAAGGCCAAGGGGGGCGAGATCCCCGTTCCCACCGATGTGGTTGTGGGCAAGGAATTCTCCGAGGACGCCGAAGCGACCGTCAAGCGCGTCGAGGATGTGGCCGATGACGACATGATTTTCGACATCGGGCCGGAAACGGCTGAGCGTTTCGCCCAGATGATGAAATCCGCGGGCACGATCGTCTGGAATGGGCCGGTCGGCGTTTTCGAATTCGATCAGTTCGGCGAAGGCACCAAAACACTGGGCCTTGCGATCGCCGAGTCGGATGCGTTCTCCATTGCCGGCGGCGGCGACACGCTGGCGGCGGTCGACAAATACGACATTGCCGACAAGATTTCCTATATTTCCACCGGCGGCGGCGCGTTTCTGGAGTTTCTCGAAGGCAAGAAGCTGCCAGCGGTCGCCATGCTGGAAGAGCGCGCCTGAAGTCAGAGGGCTCGATCATTAACGACGTAGTTCCAGTTTGCGCGCATAACAAGCACGGCCTGAGGCGCACCAAGATTGTCGCGACCCTCGGTCCGGCGACCGACAGCGCCAAGGGTATCAAGAAGCTGCTCCGCGCCGGCGTCGACGTGGTGCGGATGAACTTTTCGCATGGCTCTCACGACGAGCATCGGGCGCGGGCGCGACGGGTTCGCGAGGCTTCGGCCGCGGCGGGCTGCGATGTGGCCATTCTCGGCGATCTGCAGGGGCCGAAAATCCGCATCCAGCGTTTCGCCAAGGGGTTCGTCAAGCTCAAGGACGGACAGGATTTCGCGCTCGACGCCAGTCGCGACGAAAATGGCGGCGACAAGACCGGGGTCGGGCTGACCTATCCGGAGCTGGCGAACGACGTCAAGGCCGGCGACACGTTGTTGCTGGACGATGGTCGGATCGTGCTCGATGTGGTCGCGGTCGAAGGCGGCGTGATCCATACCCGGGTGCGGGTTGGCGGACGCTTGTCCAACAACAAGGGCATCAACCTGCGCGGCGGCGGACTGTCCACTGGCGCGCTGACCGACAAGGATCGCGAGGATATCCGTCTGGCGGCCGAGATCGGCGTGGATTACCTGGCCGTATCGTTTCCGCGCTCCGCCGATGACATTCGGCAGGCGCGGGCCTTGCTGGAAGAGGCGGGCGGCGAAGCCGGCATCGTCGCCAAGATCGAGCGGGCCGAAGCGCTGGAGGTGATCGACGAGATCATCGACGCATCCGATGTCATCATGATCGCGCGTGGCGATCTGGGCGTGGAGATCGGCGACGCCGAATTGCCGGCGGCGCAGAAATCGCTGATCCACGAAGCGCGGGTGCGCGATACCATCGTCATTACCGCGACGCAGATGATGGAGTCGATGATCGAGAATCCGATTCCGACCCGCGCCGAGGTCTTCGATGTCGCCAACGCCGTGCTGGACGGGACGGATGCGGTGATGCTCTCCGGAGAGACTGCTGTTGGCAAGTACCCGGTCAAGGTTGTCAAGGCCGTCAACGCCATCTGCAAGGAGGCCGAGAAACAGCGCAGCGTCCGACATTCCGATCACCGCATCAACATGCGTTTTGAGTATGTCGACGAGGCGATCGCGATGGCGGCGATGTATACCGCCAATCACTCGGGCGCCGCGGCCATTGCCGCGTTGACCGAATCGGGCGCGACGACCAAATGGATGTCCCGGATCAGTTCCGGGCTGCCGATCTACGCGATGACCCAGCACGAAAAGACGCGCCGCCGGGTCAAGCTCTATCGGGGCGTCTATCCGGTGGATTTTCCGATTCAGACGACATCGCATGCGCGCGCCAACATCACGGCGGTGGAGATATTGAAAAAACACCATGTTGTCGAAGACGGCGACCTGGTGATCATTACCAAGGGCGATCTGATGGGCGATGGCGGCGGCACCAACGCCATGAAGATCGTCGAAGTCGGCAATCTGGTGCAACCGGTCGACTGACAGGAAACCCGAGCGAAGCGCCCGGTTTCTGGCTTTGGCGGGCAGGCGGGGTATACTTCTCGCGCTCAAGAATACCTCGTTCAGGCCACGCATCTTTTCGCCGATAGCTGCGTTGTAAAAACTTGACGTAGCGCCACTATGCCTGCGTTTTTACGTCTTGCTCTCGACGAAAACCTACGCACCCTGAACGAGGTATTCTTGGGCGCGAGAAGTATAGCGGCATTCAAATAGCTGAACCTCGAAAACTCTGTGCCCTCTGTGTCCTCTGTGGTGAAAAGATAATTTCCAAACCCCCTTTGCCGACAAGGATGCCGA
>DRPO01000184.1 GCA_011330835.1 Gammaproteobacteria bacterium
ACCCCATTTAGGGTGCGTAGGTTTTCGTCGAGAGCAAGGCGTGAAAACGCAGGCATAGTGGGGCTATGGCAAGTTTTTACAACGCAGCTATCGGCGAAAAGATGCGCGCCCTAAATGGGGTATTCTTGATCGCAAGAGGTATATGGCGCGATGGCGGGGGCACGGGATTTTCCACCGCCTTCGCCGCCTGCTGTCATCCGGTTATCGGATACCGTATGCTTGAACTTACGGTATCCGACCCTATTCAGATACTGTAGCAATTACTACCCTGAGTATAGTCCAGCCGCGGAGATATATGCGGAAGATATTGCCTATCCACCAGAGCGACGAGATAAACGACCCATGAAAGCAGAATGGAAAGCCTTCCTGACCGACGCCGGCGCCGAATTCAATCCCGACAATGGCGATGAAGTCGCCAGTTTTGGCAATCCCGAGCGGGAGAAACGCTATACGCTGACCGGTACGGTGTTGTGCGATCTCTCCCGCCTGGGATTGATCGAAGTCCACGGCGAAGACGCGGAAACCTTCCTGCAGGGCCAGTTGACCAACGACGTGACCCAAATCAAGCCGGACACCAGCCATCTGGGCGGCTATTGCAACCCCAAGGGCCGCCTTCTGGCCACTTTCCGCATGTTCCGTCTCCAGGACACCTGGTACCTGATGATGCCGGAGGAACTGGTCGAACCCAGCCTCAAGCGACTGCAAATGTTCGTGTTGATGAGCAAGGTGACGCTCGGCGACGCGGGTTGCGCGATGGTGCGTTTCGGGCTTTCCGGCCATGAGGCCGAGGCGGAGCTGAAAGAGGCCCTGGGCGACGCCCCGGAAGCGCCCGACCAGGCGATTCACGTCGATGGCGTCACCGCGATCCGCGTCCACGGAGAGATCCCCCGCTATATCCTGCTCGGCGAACTGGAAGCCATGCAATCGCTGTGGAACCGGCTCAACGTGCGCGGCGCGCCCGCCGGAGCCTCCTCTTGGCGGCTGCTGGACATCGTCGCGGGCGTCCCGACCGTCTACGAGAGCACCCGCGAGGCCTTCGTGCCGCAGATGATCAACCTCGAACTGCTGGAAGGCGTCAGCTTCCAGAAAGGGTGCTACACCGGCCAGGAAATCATCGCCCGCACCCATTACCTTGGCAAGCTCAAGCGCCGACTCTACCGGCTGCACGTGGAGAGCGACGAACCGCCCGCGCCGGGAACGGAAGTCTTTTCGCCGGAAAACGAGACCGGCCAGCCCATAGGCGCCATCGTCGACGCCGCGCCGTGGCCCGAAGGCGGCGTCGAAGCGCTGGCGGTCGTCACGATCCAGTACGCCGATCCGGACAAGCCGCTGAACATCGGCGCGGTCGATGGCCCGGCGGCAACGCTCCAGTTGCCGCCCTACCCGCTGGAGCTGAAAATAGCGTGAGACTCCTCTTCCTTTTCTTCGCCGCCGCTTTGATCCTGGGCTGGTACGGATTCGCGATCCGACCCATCCGACGCCAGCAATCCAATATCCTGCTGATCCTCTCCGGCCTGCTGCTGGCGCTGCTCACCGCCGGGTTTCTGCGGCTGGCGTGACATGCCCCGTTGCGGAAAAGGCATTCACTCCCGCGCAATGTCGGGCGTAGCCAGACGAGCCGTCAGGCGCTTCCTCCCCCTTCACCCGCCCCGCATCTCCAGCGCGCCGACTCGGGCAATCGGCCAGGGAAGGCCGATTGAGGCTTGTCCGCGCAAGGATGCGCGTACAAGCCAACCGACAAAGGCGTGCTGGAGATGCGGAAACAGGCGGGTGACGGGGGCGCCCTTTCTTTTGCTTCGTTTTCTTTGGGCGAGCAAAGAAAATGAAGGCGCGCCCCTGCGCCATGAGTCAGAAAAGAAGTACGAGCTATCGGGGCGCGAAACCTTTCACATGCCCATCTTATCGCAGCAAACGACAGCCTCGGCGACATGCCCAACGCTGTTGCCGGCGGGACGCCGGCGCTCCCAGAGGCGCTCGCTCTGGGCGCCTTGCTGCGGACTGCTGCTCTGCCTGCTCGGCGGACAAGCGCTGGCGGCGACCGCCGACGAAATCATGACCAAAGCCTATGCGCTCACCCATGGCCTGCGGGTCGAACAGGCGGTCACCCGCAAGCATGGGCGAGACATGGCCCGGCTGATCAATTTCATCCCCGGCGGGCGGGAGCGCGTCAGTAGCTTCGAGAGCTATGTCAACAGCCGGTTCGCCGATCGCGCCATCGAGTCCCGGGCGCTGACGATATTCCGCTCGGGCAAGCAGCGCGGCGTCGGCATTCTGCTCACCAGCTACCGCGACCACGGTCGCTCGCCGCTGCTGGAGATCTGGCTGCCCGCGCTGCGCAAGACGCGTCGCTTCGCCTCTCCCTCTTACAGGGACTACTGGGCCGGCTCGGTGCTGACCTATGGCGACGTGGCCCTGCGCCGCCCCGAAGACGAAACACACCAACTGCTGGGGAAAGAACCCTTCACCGGCTGCCCCGCTTTCCCCGACGCTGAAACCGCCGCCCGGCTCGACCTGCCCGAACCCGGCTGCGAGATCCAGGGCAAGACCATGTACCGCGTTCGCAGCGAGCCGCGCTTCCCGAAATGGTGGTACGACTACCGCATCACCTGGCTCGACGTCGAAACCTACGCCCCCTGGCGCAGCGACTATTTCAAGGCCGGCAAGAAGATCAAGACCATCGACGTCCACTGGCGACCGTTTGGCGAAGATCCCTATCGCGACCTCTACCCCCGCTATCTCTACGCCCGGGATCTCGCCAGCGGGCGCGCCAGCCTTGTGTATGTTCCCGAAACCACCCTTGAGCGCAATCCCCGCCTCCCCGAACGGTTCTGGAGCGCCCAGACGTTAAGAAAAATCAGGCGCTGATGCGCCCTCGCCGGCGGGGATGCCTGCGCTCCCCTTCCCTCCTCCGGCGCTGTCAGCGGCGGGGGGCGGGAACCGTTTCCAGCAGTTGGGCGATGACCTGGTCGGCGGATTGACCTTCCAGCTCCAGTTCGGGAGCGAGCGTGAGGCGGTGGCGCAACACGGCGGGGGCGACGGCCTTGATGTCGTCGGGGGAGACGTAGCCCCGGTTCGTCAACAGCGCGGAGGCCTTGGCGGCGCGGATCAGCGCCAGGCCGCCGCGCGGGCCGGCGCCGATGGCGATGCCGGGCCAGTCGCGGCTCTGGCGCACGATGTTGACGGCGTATTCGATGACGACGGGGTCGACCGGCTGGCGGGCGGCCAGCACTTGCAGGTGGCGAACCTGTTCCGGGTCGATGAGGGTGCGCACGGCGTCCACCGAGAGGCCGTCGCCGATGCGACCGGTGGTGATGGCGGCGACGATGGATTTTTCGTCGTCGGCTTCGGGATAGTCGATCAGAATCTTGAGCAGAAAGCGGTCGAGCTGGGCTTCGGGCAGCGGGTAGGCGCCTTCCTGCTCCAGCGGGTTCTGGGTGGCCAGGGTCATGAACGGGATGGGCAGGCGCAGCGTTTCGCCGTCCAGCGTGACCTGACGCTCCTGCATGGCTTCGAGCAGCGCGGACTGGGTTTTGGCGGGGGCTCGGTTGATTTCGTCGGCGAGCAGCAGATGGGTGAAGATCGGCCCCTTGCGCAGGCTGAAGGATTCGGTCTTGAGGTTGTAGATGCTGTGGCCGGTGACATCCGAGGGCATCAGGTCGGGCGTGAACTGGATGCGGGAGAACTGGCCGGCGATGGTTTTCGCCAACGCCCGCGCCAGCAGCGTCTTGCCGAGTCCGGGCGCGCCTTCGATGAGGGCGTGACCGCCGGCGACCAGGGCGATGAGGATTTCGCGGATCACGGCCCGCTGGCCGATGACGGCCTTGCCGATCTCGGCGGCCAGGGCTTGCATCAGGCGGCTGGCCTTGTCGATGGCGGCTTTGTCGGGGGTGCTCATGTCAATTTTCTCAGGGTTTCGATTTGGCGGATCAGGCGGGTGAAGCTGTCCCGGTCGCTGGCGTCGGCGTGGAGCGCGGCGCGGATGTCTTCCGGCGACCACCCGGCGATCCGGCTCAACCGCTCTTCGCGTTGCATCCGCGAGAGTCTCGCCCAGCCCGGATGCCGTCGCTGGAGACGTTCGTCGAGCGTCTGGCGGGCGCGGGCCAGCAGCCGATCCGCCTGACCATGACGCCAGTACCAGCGTCCGCTGGCGTCGATGTGTTCCAGGATGCTGCGGTTGCCGGCTGGCGGGACGGGAAGCAAGGGGCCGAAGCGCCACAACCCGCCAAGCAACCACAGCGCCAGCAGCAGACCACCGGCGACGATGACGGGCCGGAGCCGCCACCACAGCAGCAGGGGCAGCGGGGCCGGCTGCTCCGCGTGGGTCAGCCAGACCATCGAGGGCTCGCCATGCGAATGCGTCAGATGCCACAGCGTCAGGGCGTGATCCTGATCGCCGATGCGCCGGTTGTCCAGAAAGCGCAGGTCGGCGAGCACGCTGATCAGCCCCTTGCCCCAGCGCCGCTGGATCAGCTTGACGCCGTTCGGGTTGCGCCCGAGGTTGTCATCGGGGCGATAACCCTCCAACCGGGTGTAGCCATAGTCCTCGATGTACAGCGGCGAGTCGCTTCCCGGCGGCGTCCATTCGATGGCTTTCTCGCTGACGGCTTCCTTGACCGGCATGACGGTGACGCCAATCGCTTCCAGCAGCGGATCGGACAGCGCCTCCTCGCCATTCCGGCGGGTTCGAAAGCCGGGACGCAGGATCAGCGCGCCGCCCCGGCTCACCCAGTCGAGCAGCCGCTGGTTGGCGTCCGGATCGAAGGTGTAGCGGTTGCTGTCGATGAGAATGACCGCGCGGGTATCGGGCATGTCGCGCAGCAGCGCCGGCAGGCGGGCGGTGCGCGCGGGCGTATCGAGCCGCCGCAGATAACGCTCGGCGGCGTACAGCGGATTGCGGGCCTCGCCGGTGGGGGGCAGCGGCGCGTCGATCCGGCGCAACTCGTAGTGACGCAGAAACCAGACGGCCAGCGCCGCCATCGCGGCGAGCAGCAACCCGGCGATCATGAGCTGGCGCCGGGTCACGAGGCCTCTCCGTCGAACAACGGCCAGCTCCGACACAGTTCGAGAACCGTTTGGGGCGCGACCGCTTCACTACCGTAGGCGACCTGTCGCCAGATCCGGGT
>DRPO01000185.1 GCA_011330835.1 Gammaproteobacteria bacterium
ATCGACCGGTTGCCGGGCAGTTTCGACATTCCCGAGCGGTACGTGGACAAGATCGCGGTCAAGGGGCGCAGCGCTCCGGTGGAGCTGCACGAGATCCTGTGGCGGGGCGGCGGCGACCTCACCGGCGTGATGACCGGGCTGGATATCGTCCGTCCGGGCTCGAAGATTCTCAAGCTGCGCAACTGTGGGCTCGAGTTCGAGCTGGCTCCGGACAGTGGCGGATTTGTCATTGGCCGGGATCTGGACTGCAACCTGACAATCAATGGCTCCATGGTCTCCCGTCAGCACGCGCTGATCGAATTCCGGCGCGACAAGTTCATCTTGCGCGACCAGAGCACCAATGGCACCTACATCCGGCCCCAGCAGGGCAGGGCCTATTACGTCCGCCGCGAAGAGACGCCGCTGCTGGGCGAGGGCGAGATCAGCCTGGGCAAACTGGTCGACGACCGTCCGGCGCTGAATATCTTCTACAAGTTCATTTGACGACTGGTTCTTCCGAGCCAGGTATTTCATGAAGCCGAACCTCTCGCTGTTGCTTTGCCTGACCTTTGCCCTGACGCTGGTCGGCGGCTGTGGGCCGCGGGAAGGCAGTTTCCGCAACCTCCCTTGGCAGACCAATATCAACGAGCGGGAACACAGCGAGGTGTTCGGTATCACGCTGGGAGAGACGCCGATGAAAACCGCCATCGAGAAATGGGGCGCCAGCCCGTCTCTGGGGCTTTTCCAGAATGGAGCCAACGGGCTGGATCTGGAAGGCTATTTTGCCCGGTTGATGCTTGGCCCGTTTGAAGTGCGGCTGGTGGTCAAGCTGGGCGCCGATCAGGCGACGCTGGAGGGGTTTCGTCGGCGGGCGGGCAAGCCCCATCCCGGGCCCAGCGGCGACTACCGCTATGAACTCAGCGAGGCCGATGCGCTGGCGGCCCAGAATCTGCCGATCGAGGAAATCAGCTACCTGCCGAAATACCAGTTGGAAGACAAACTACTGCGCTCGCGTTTCCGCGATCCGGTGGAGATTCGACGCCTGGACGAGAATACCGACGTATGGATGTATCCACAGCGAGGCATTTTGATTACCGTGCAGAAAAAGGGAAAGGATTTTATCCACTATGTGAATCCGGGCCAGTTCGACGCCGTGGTCAAGAGAATGGAAAACAGCGTGGACAGGAAGGCGTCTCGATCGCGGTAAAAAAACGCCGCCCATGGAGGGCGGCAGAATAACTCAGGAGGAGTCACATCCAATGAATGTACGCCGGTTAGTCTATCTGGATTTTTGAAACGGTGGGGTTCCACAATCTGCCAAATTGTACCGTTTGTCCCGGCAAATGAGGGCTGGTTCACATTATACCTCTCGCGGCTGGAAATCCCCCATTCAGGCCCCGCGATTCCATGCCACCGCGCCGAACCGTTAAAAGCATGATTATGCGAACAAGATCCCCCGTCATCCTCGATCTGCTGCTTCCGGGACTGTTCGATCGTCTGGCCGAGTGGAACGCCAGCTATGCCGAGACGCCCGATGCGCCGATCCTGTCGGGGCGCCTCGGAAAAGCCGGGCGAAACAGGCAACCCGGTCGCGGCTTCGAGCGGACGCTCTGCGCCCTGCTCGATCCCGGCGCGGACAGCGACGCTGAACCGCCGCTGGGCTGCTGGCTTTCCGGCCTGGATGGCGCGGTGGTCTGTTGCGCCGAGCCCGTCCATCTCAAGCCGGGAATCTCGGATCTGGTGCTGGTGGACTCGGCGCAATTGCGGCTGGAGGACGATGAGGCGGCGCTGCTCGAAAAACAGGTTGACGAGTATCTGCGACCGGTCGGCGGACGGTTCGTCTATCGCGACGGGATGGGGTTTCTCGGCTTCGAACAGGCGCCCCCCCTGCGCTCCTGGTCGTCCTCGGAAGTCGCTGGTCGCGGCATCCAGGCCCGCCTGCCGGGCGGGGAGGACAGCGCTTGGTGGCATCGCCTGCTCAACGAGTTGCAGATGCTGATGTACGACAGCGCATTGAACCGGTTGCGGGAGGAGCGCGGCAAGGCGCCGGTGAGCGGATTGTGGCTCTGGGGGGGCGGCGAGCGCCGTCCGCGACCAGAGGGCCGCTACGACGCGGCCATTGCGGACGGCGGATTGGCGGAACGGCTGTTGCGCCAATGCGGCGTCCCGGTCGTTGACGGCATCGAGGCGGCGCTGACGCAAGCGGCGCCGGGTGGCGGCCGGATCCTGTGGGTCTGGCGGGGCCTGCAAGCCGCCGCGCAATACGACGACTACGCCGCCTGGCGCGAACAACTGCGGCGTCTCGATGAGCGCCTGGGGCAAGTGCTGCGCTCCGACCTGCGCTGCCACGACTGGCGAATCAACCTGATCAGCGACGGCTGGCGATTTGAGATTCGCCCGCGTCAGGCTTGGCGTTTCTGGCGGCGGTCGCGCTCCCTGACCGATTTGGCCGCCGAGGGAGCCGCGCGTGACTGAGATTTCGCTGGAGCGGCGCGAGGCTGCTGGCGCGATCCCGGACGCGCTGCGCGGCCTGCATCCGCTGCTGCAAAGACTGTACGCCTCGCGGGGAATCCGCTCACTGGACGAGGTCGCCTACAGCTTGTCGGGGCTGGCGGATGTCGACGGGCTCAAGGGCCTCGACGCCGCCGTCGCCCGGCTGTTCGAAGCTCTTGCCGCCCGCCAGTCGATCCTCGTCGTCGGCGACTATGACGCCGATGGCGCCACCAGCACCGCGCTGGCGGTGCGCTGCCTGCGGCGGATGGGCGCGGCGGCGGTCGATTACCTGATCCCCAACCGCTTCGATTTTGGCTACGGCCTGACGCCTGCTCTGGTGGACGTGGTGGCGGATCATCCGCCGGCGCTGATCGTGACCGTGGACAACGGCATAGCCAGCCACCGGGGCATCGAGCGGGCGCGGACGCTGGGCATCGACGTAATCGTCACCGATCATCACCTGCCGTCCAGCCAACCGCCGCCGGCGACCGCCATCGTCAACCCCAACCAGCCGGGCGATGCGTTCCCAAGCAAGGCGCTGGCCGGCGTGGGCGTGGTCTTCTACCTGATGGCGGCGCTGCGGCGACGCCTGCAAGCGGAACGCTGGTTCGAGCGGCGCGGCCTGGAGCCGGTGGTCATGGGCGATTTTCTCGATCTCGTCGCGCTGGGAACGGTGGCCGACGTCGTCCCGCTGGACGCCAACAACCGGATCCTGGTGGAGCAGGGATTGCGCCGGATTCGCGCCGGCAAGGCGGTTCCCGGTCTGCTGGCGCTGCTCAACGTCGCCGGCAAGAATCACCGCAAGACCGTGGCGACGGATCTCGGATTCGTCGTCGGCCCCCGCCTCAACGCCGCCGGCCGGCTCGACGACATGTCGATCGGCATCGAATGCCTGCTCACCGATGACGCGACCGCCGCGATGACGCTCGCCAGCGAACTGGACGAATTCAATCGTCAGCGCAAGGCCGTGGAAGCCGAGATGCGCGTCGAAGCCGAAGCCCTGTGCCAGCGGATCGAAATCGATGGCGAGCTGGAAAAGGGCCTGTGCCTGCACTCGGACAACTGGCACCAGGGCGTGGTCGGCCTGGTCGCCTCGCGCTTCAAGGAAAAGCTGCACCGGCCCGTCATCGCCTTCGCCCCGGAAGAGAGCGGCGGCGTCTGGAAAGGCTCCGGACGCTCCGTGCCGGGGCTGCACCTGCGCGACGCGCTGGCGCGCATCAACAGCCGCCATCCGGGGCTGATCGAAAAGTTTGGCGGGCACGCCATGGCGGCGGGATTGTCCGTGCGCCACGAGAACCTGGAAGCCTTTTCCCGACGCTTCGCCGAAACCGTCCGCGAGATGGCCCCCGAAAACTGCTTTCGCCCCGTCGTCATCTCGGACGGCGAATTGAACGCGCACGAACTCAACATCCACACCGCCCACCTGCTCAGAAACTGCGGCCCCTGGGGGCAACAGTTTCCCGAACCGGTGTTCGATGGTGTCTTTCAGGTCATCGCCGCCAAGAAACTCAACGGCGGATTCGCTCGCTTCCGCCTGGGCCGCGAAGGCGTCGCTCCGGTCGAAGCCATCCTGTTTGAAACGCTCGAAGAACTCCCGCCGGTAGGCGGCGAGATTCATATCGCTTATCAGCTCTCCGTCAACGATTACCAGGGAATCGAAGGCTTGCAGCTCATCATCAAATCCATCCTTCGGGTCGAGGGCGACCAAGACAAACGATAGCAAGGCCTTGTTCAGAGCCAAGCTGGCTTCACGGATCAAGGCGCGTCGCGCGGGGAAAGGCCCGG
>DRPO01000186.1 GCA_011330835.1 Gammaproteobacteria bacterium
AGGATAAAATTGAGCAGCGTCAGGTTGACGCCCGCGCCAACCAGAACCCAGTCCCCTCGGCGCATGGTCGCCAGCCGTGAAGCCAGACCGTGTCCAGGCCACGGCCTGGGTGAATTTTCCGTGATAGTGTCGATAATCACACTCCCTGTGATTTTCCGGGGTGGTTTCCCCCTCACCCTAACCCTCTCCCCGGGGGGAGAGGGGACAATTGAGCAATGCCGTTCGGTTTTCGCTTCGGCTGTAGGGTGGATCAAGGAGCGAAGCGACGGATCCACCGAATGCGCCCGTAAAACGGTGGATCCGCTTCGCTTGATCCACCCTACGGTTCGAGGGGCTCTACTGATAAATCTCGCGCCAGTTCCGGCGGCCAATCGGCGACTGGTTGAGTTCGACCCGCGTCAATGTCCCACCCTCGGTATGTCCGAAGATGCTCATGGCGCCGCCGAATACGCTGAACCGTGGCCGATGCGCCTTGCCCGTTCCCAATAGAATCTTGGGGTTGTTGGCTCCGGTCTGGTCGGCGTCCCGGGCGTCCGAATCCGACAGCACGGCGCCGTCCACCAGGAACTTGTTGTCGGGAAACAGCCCTCCCTCCAGTTCGAAGAGATAGAAATAGCTGGCCCCGACCGCGCAACTCGCGTCGCCGGAGCTGGTTTCATAGACGGGCAACAGGATCCCTCCGCCAACGATCAACGCCTCTCCGGTGATTTCCGCATTGTCGGCCAGATGCTGGATGCGGGTCGTGGCGGTGGGAATTTCGCTATGGATATCCGCGCCTCCCGCATGGGTTCCCCAGGACTTGCTCCACTTGTCGGTGCTGCTGGCCCGTTTGAGCACGGTCAGGCGCTTCGTCGACTGAACCCGCAGGTACTCGCCGCCCTTGTACGTCGCGTAACCCACATAGGTGATGGGCTCCGAAGCCCCCAACTCCCTGCCGGGCTGAAAATAATCGTCCGTCAGCAGCGTTCCCGCATTGCCGCTTTGATAGCCGCTCCAGAGGATGCGGGTCAGATTGCCCTCGGCGTCGCCAAGATAGATATAGGTCTTGTCGTCCTTTTCCTTGACGACCAGCGGCATCGACGTCTTGGTCGCGGGCGTGGTCGAAACGCCATCGACAACCGTCGGCTCAAAAACAAGCTCTTGCTTGGCGTCCGAAGTCAGATCCCTGACAACGAGTTCCTGATAGGTCGATCCGTCAACCTGCTTGCGCCACAGATAGACCGAAAACACCGAACCGTCGGCTCCGCGCCACAGGCGGGTCGGCGCGTTATCCGGAGTGCTTTGCCAGGCGGTTTGCTGATCCCAGATCAGGCTGTCGTCGGACAACACGAGATTGTCGTCATCATCGAGATCGAGTCGCAAGGCGAAACGCAGCCTTCCCCGCGCGCCGGTCGGCGTAATATAACTGTGATAGTCGCCGTTACTGTCCTTGGCGTCGATGACCGCCAGGTCGCCCTCGAAATGCTTGTCCGCCAGGAACTGGTGATAATTTTTCAGCCCCTTGAGAAATTGTCGCGGCATCCATCCCCATTCAAGCTCGCCGGTCGCGGCGTCCACGGCATAGAGGAAACCATCATTGGAGGTAAACAACACCAATGGCTTGCGGTTGGAATTGGCGTCGATAAAATCGCGATAGTCGGGATCCCCATAGCGTGAGGAATCGGCGGGAATGCCCACCAGAACGGGACTGCTGACGCCGATTCTGCCAATCAGCGCACTCGAACCGCGTCCCGCCAGCCAGGCGCCGTCGCCATAATTCGGATCGACGGTGTATGCCCGAATGGTATCCGCGTCGGGCGAGTTGCCGGCGTCAAAAGCGCTGTCGGCGAGGTCATTGAAAAAATTGACGATTTCGCCGTCGGCGTTGGTGGATAACAGACGCGCCTCGCGCATGGCGACCGTCTGGTTGACGCCATCGTCCGCGCGCCAAACGGGACTGCTCGCATCAATGCCGCCGCTGTCGTTCAGAGCGTAGGCGGTGAGCTGCCCGAATACCGGATCGGTATTGTCCGTCACTTCGTAGACATAATCGCCCGAAACACTGATCGGCGGAATGGCCGGCGCGGCGTGGCTGGCGGTATCGCGCACATTGACGAACACCGATGACAACGCGTCCCGCAAACTGGCGAGATCGCCGACGACCAGCGCCTCCTCTGTTCCCCCCGCCTCGGCGATTGCGTTCGCCTGGGCGATGTCGCCATAGTTGTTGGAAATAATCACGACATGAACCTTGACGTCGAGGTCGTCATAGAGACGCTTCGCCATTTCCGACGGATCGACATAGACAGTATAGCCATCGACGGTCGTCCAGCGTCCATCTTCCTTGCCATCGTAAAACAACAGAATGTGATTGCTCCGGCCACAATCGTCATACGGATCGGCCGCCTTGTAAGCGGTAAAATACGCCAGGGCGCTGAATAGCGATTGATAGATCGGGGACTGATGATCCGAACTGGTCGAGACCGTCGCCAATCCCTTGCCGCCGCTGATCGACTGACTGTCGGGATCGTAGTCCAGCCCCGAGGCCGACATTTGCTCGTAAGC
>DRPO01000187.1 GCA_011330835.1 Gammaproteobacteria bacterium
AATATCGGCGCGAACGATGTCGCCAACAACGTCGGACCCGCCGTTGGCGCCAAGGCGCTCACCATGGCCTCCGCCATCGCGATGGCAGCCGTTTTCGAGGCGGCTGGCGCGCTGATTGCCGGAGGAGACGTGGTCGGCACGGTCAAGAAAGGGATCATCGATCCTTCTTTGATTGCCGATGTCGGCAATTTTATCTGGTTGATGATGTCGGCGTTGCTTGCCGGCGCGTTATGGCTCAACATCGCTACCGCCGTGGGCGCGCCGGTGTCAACCACCCATTCGATAGTCGGGGGTGTGCTGGGCGCGGGAATCGCCGCCGGAGGCTTCGGCATGGCCAACTGGGATACCATGGGAAAGATTGCCGCCAGTTGGGTCATCTCGCCCGCGCTTGGCGGTGTGATCGCGGCGCTGTTTCTCTACTTTATCAAGCGGACGATTACCTATCGGGCAGACAAGATATCCGCCGCCAAGCACATCGTGCCGATACTCGTATTCGTCATGACGTGGTCCTTTTCAACCTATCTCATCATGAAAGGCCTGAAAAAGGTCGTTCATGTCGAATTCGTCAGCGCCGCCGTCGTCAGTCTGGCGTTCGCCAGCGCCTTGTTCTTTATCGTCAAACCCTGGGTGGCGAGGAAGGCGGACAAAATGACCAACGGGAAAAGGAGCGTCAACGAGCTTTTTACCATTCCGCTGATATTCTCCGCCGCGCTCCTGAGTTTCGCGCATGGAGCCAATGATGTCGCGAACGCGGTCGGCCCCCTGGCCGCGATCAACGATGCGGTGCTTCATGGCGGTATCTCCTCCACCGCGGGTATCCCGATCTGGGTGATGTTGATCGGCGCGCTAGGCATCGGACTCGGGTTGATGCTGTACGGACCCCGGCTGATCCGCACGGTCGGCAAGGAGATTACCGAACTGGACAAGATGCGCGCGTTTAGTATAGCCATGGCGGCATCCATCACCGTCATTGTCGCCAGTCAGATGGGGCTGCCGGTCAGTTCCACCCACATCGCGGTCGGCGCGGTGTTTGGCGTCGGCTTTCTGCGCGAATACCTGAAGGTCTGTTACGACTGCCTGCTCGATGAGATTATCGACCACCACCGCAAGAATGGCGACACCACGGAAGCACTGGATAGATTCATTGCCGTCTTCGATGATGCATCGCTGCGCCAGAAAGGCGAGATGATAAAAAAACTGAAGGAGAACGGCTTCAAGAAAGCGATGACGAAGAAAGAGCGGAAGATGCTGAAAAAACAGCATAAACGCGAACTCGTAAAGCGTTCCGCGTTCATTCGGATCGTTGCCGCCTGGCTGATCACAGTGCCGGCCAGCGCGTCCATTGCCGCACTGCTGTATTTTCTGATACAACTCGTCTAAGAGCATCTTGCGCCGCACCCTTTCGGGGCTGGCGCGAAATCTCTTTCCAGAAGGGTTTTTCGCCACGAATCAGGAAGAAATCCCACTCAAAGCAACTTCCCCCGCGCCACGCCTCCTGTTCTCGGACAGCCTCCCAGACGAAACGGGATCGATCCATCCGAAGCCCACCTACCATGACCCGCTCATCTGTACGAACACGATCGACGCAACACGCCAGCTCGATCAGATCTTCCGTGTTGCCAGCTTGCTGGCTGGCGAGTGTGCCAAAGCATTCAGGCTGATTTCGCCCGAGACCCGCCAGCCATCATGGTTCAATCACCATACCGTCATAATCGATGGTCTTGCTATTTTCGTGAACCAGCTCACCATTATTATTCACGAAGAAACCTCTCGCTTTTGTGAACCAGTTCAACACTTGAATAATATATTAGCAACCTTGTATGGAGCGTATATTTCAATATGCATTGACCACCCAATATAAATAAGAAATATCAATGAGAAAAAACGATAATTACTCAACATAAAAGATAACAGCATCACCCAACGGAAAGCGAGTCATACAGACCCGTAAATACATGATATATCAATGACTTACATATTTTTTACCAGGGTGACAGCCCTACCGTCACCACGTCATGAGGTGATCTTTTTCAGCATCACAACCCCCCATCCATCGATTATATTTATCGACCGAATATAAACAACATACTTTTACCAATTGAGCGCTAAAAAGTTAATGTGACATTGGCCACACAAAAACGTCGATAAAGGATGGAATAAAGCGTCTCCCCCGCTGTTCATAATATTGAAAGACAACACAACGCAAAGATTAACAACACTTAATAATCAACCGGGAGTCTCCATCATGAAACAGAGTACGAAAAGGATCGTCGTCTACTCTCACGATACCTTCGGCTTGGGAAACATCAGACGCATGCTGGCCATCTGCCAGCACATCCTGGACACACATGAGGAGGTTTCCCTGCTGCTGATCTCCGGGTCACCCCAGATACAGAATCTGGAACTCCCGAGCGAGCGATTCGACTACATCAAGCTACCCTGCCTTAGCCGCGACGAGAACGGTAAATACCAGGTGAAACTGCTTGGCTCCTGCATGGATGACGTCGTGGCACTGCGCGCCCAGGCGATCAAGAACACCATCGAACAGTTTCGCCCCGACCTGGTGCTGGTGGACAAGAAACCCCTCGGCGTGGCCGGCGAGCTGCAACCGGTTCTGGAAGCCATGGAATCGCAACTCCCCCGAACCCGGTGGGTATTGCTGCTCAGGGATATCCTGGACACGCCCATCACGACACGCGAGATCTGGTTGAAGAATGCCTACCAGCAGACCATCAAGCGCTTCTACGACTTGGTCCTGGTGGTGGGTTCCAGCGATGTCTATGACATTCGCAGCGAATACGCCTTGTCGAACCGGGTATCGAAGAAGGTCATCTTCTGCGGCTATCTGCGGCGTTTGAACGAGAGCGACCGGGTATCGAACGAAGAGAATACCGTATTGGTGACTCCGGGCGGCGGCGAGGACGGCTTCGAACTGATCCGCGCCTATCTCGATGGCCTGGCGGGCAGTCCGCTACCCGACCACTTCAGTTCGCAGATCATAACCGGACCGGAAATGGCGCCCGGCCACGTGGACTGGATTCGCGATACCGCCTCCCGGCTGCCCCATGTCACCATCAAGCGGTTCACCCACAAGCTGCACGATCACATGCGGCGAGCACGGCTGATCCTGTCGATGGGTGGCTACAACACCCTGTGCGAAGTCCTGTCGCTGGGTCGTCGGGCAATCGTCGTTCCACGCGTCCATCCGGTACAGGAACAACTGATCCGCGCCGAACGCTTCGCCCAGCGTGGCCTGTTGCGTTACATCCATCCGTCGAAGCTCAGCCCGGAACTGTTGTTGCGCGCGGTAAACGAAGAGCTGGCGAAACCACAGGCGCGTTGCCTGGCTACCCGCGCACTCGATTTCAATGGACTGGAAAACGTCAGCCGCTGTGTCGGTTGTCTGCTACAGCGCGCGAGCACGGACCATCACGATCATCCCCAGGAGCCCGACTATGTCCTCCGCCCACCACGATCTGCCAACCATCGCCTATCTGGTCAAAACCTGGCCGAAGGTTTCGGAAACCTTTATTTTGCAGGAGGTACGCGCGCTTGAACAAGACGCTCGGCGGATTCATATCTTCTCGCTGCAACGACCGACGGACGCGCGTTTCCATGACGCGACCCGGCGGATCGAGGCATCGGTGAGCTACCTGGACATCGGCGCCGCGTCCACGCCGATGACATGCCTGTTGCTGCTGGCGAACCTGCTACGCCGTCCTCTACGCACCCTGGCCGCGCTCGGCAGCGCGCGAACGCGAAGAACCGGAGAGCCTTCGCGCCTGATACAGTTGGGCCAGGCACTGCGCCTGATCCGGGAAATGAAGCGCCGCGGCATCACCCACCTGCACGCGCATTTCATCAGCGAACCGGGCGACGTGGCCGAATGGATGAACCGCCTCGCCGGCATCAACTACAGTATCTCGGCGCACGCCAAGGACATCTATCTCTCCTCCAGCGAAGCCCTGCGCGACAAGATCCAGCGCGCGAGCTTCGTCGTCACCTGCACCGAGTACAACCGCAGGCACCTGCAACGCATCGCCGCTCCAGGCACGCCGATCCTGCGTGTCTATCATGGCCTGGATGGCACTCGCTTCCGTTCACTGGCGAACAGTGCCGAACCTGCCCAGGGCGGTGATCCGTTGATTCTGAGTGTCGGCCGGCTACGCGAGAAGAAAGGGTTTCCGACACTCATCGAAGCCTGCCATCTACTTGCC
>DRPO01000188.1 GCA_011330835.1 Gammaproteobacteria bacterium
ATAGAGCAAAAGATTCTCAATATTGAATAATATTATGCTATATTTCCTTGACGGCATTGGGAAATTGAGTCTGGCGTTTCCGTTCAGGCCATTCTCCGGTTCCGTTGATAATTATTAATCTTCAGAAGAACAGAGTAGGTGAGCCATGGCCAAAGGGCAGACGTTACAAGAACCCTTTCTAAACATTTTGCGCAAGGAGCGCATCCCCGTTTCGATCTATCTGGTTAATGGCATCAAGCTGACCGGGCAGGTGGATTCCTTTGATCAGTTTGTCGTGTTGCTGCGCAACAGCGTCAACCAGATGGTGTATAAGCACGCCATTTCCACCATCGTACCCTCCAAACCCGTCAAATTGCCCATCCCCGAGGATGCCGATTCCTGAACGGGTCCTGGTTTCCGGATTCGAAGCGGAGTCCGGAACCGCCGCCGGGGGCGCTCCCATTCTCCTGATTCTCGCCAGGCGGGCATGACGCGCGCGCCGTCCTCCGCCTGTGTTTGAGCGGCCAGACAGGGGTGAACGGGTACTGCTCGTTCAGGTCGACTTTCGGGTCGGCAGCGAGCTGCGGGCCGACTGCGACGAGCTGCGCGAACTCGCGCGGGCCAGCGGCGCCGATGTCATCGACGTTGTCCGCGCCAGCCGGACAGCCCCCGAGGCGCGTTACTTCATTGGCGCAGGCAAGGTCGACGAAATCGCCGAACGCGTCGAAGCGTCGAACATCGAACTGGTCATCTTCAATCACGCCTTGTCGCCCAGCCAGGAGCGCAACCTCGAAAACCGCCTGCGTTGCCGCGTGCTCGACCGCACCACGCTGATTCTCGACATTTTCGCCCGCCGCGCCCGCTCCCACGAAGGCAAGCTGCAAGTCGAACTGGCGCAACTCAAGCACCTCTCCACCCGGCTGGTGCGCGGCTGGACCCACCTCGAACGGCAAAAGGGCGGCATCGGGCTGCGCGGTCCGGGCGAGAAGCAACTGGAAACCGACCGGCGCTTGCTCAACGAGCGCATCAAGACCATCGAACGACGGCTGGAAAAGGTCACGGCGCAGCGCAACCAGGGCCGCCAGGCGCGTCGCAAGGCCGACATTCCCACCATCTCGCTGGTCGGCTACACCAACGCCGGCAAATCGACCCTCTTCAACGCCCTCAGCGGCGCGACCGTCTACGCCGCGAACCAGTTGTTCGCCACCCTGGATCCCACGCTGCGGCGGGTCGAACTCGCCGGCGGCTTCCCCGTCGTGCTGGCCGACACCGTCGGATTCATACGCCATCTGCCCCACGACCTCGTCAAGGCGTTTCAGGCGACGCTGCAGGAAACCGAGGAAGCCGACCTGCTGTTGCATGTCATCGACGCCAGCGACCCGCAGCGCGATGACAATATCGAACAGGTCGATCGCGTCCTGGCCGAAATCGGCGCCGACCAGCGCCCCCGGCTGCTGGTGTACAACAAGATCGACCTCACCGGCCTGCCCGCCCGCGCCGACGATGACGAGCAAGGCAATCCCGAGCGGATCTGGGTCTCCGCGCATACCGGCGCCGGCCTGGACCTGCTGATCGAGCGCATCGGCCGCTTCTTCCTCGGCGAAACCCTGCACGGCAAGGTGCGCCTGCCGATGGCCGCCGGCCGCATCCGCGCCGAACTGTTCAGCCACCACGCCGTCAAGCGGGAAACCGTCGACGCCGCCGGCTACTGGGATCTCGAAGTCGCCCTGCCGCGCTCCCTCTACCAGCGCCTCAGCCGCGAGCACCAGGAATTCTCGCTCGAAGCCTTCGCCGACAGCGAGTAGAGTCCCCGCAGCGGCTATGGAGCGTCGGCATTCTTGTCGGCAAAGAGGGTATAATTCCGTTTAACGCAGCTACCGGCTCGGCCTGCCCGTAAACCATGCAACACCGCCACCTGAATCATCAACGCTACACCCTTGCGGCCATCGATAACATCATTGCCTCCGGAAAGCGACAGGACTGGGCGGATCTGCGCCAGGTCGTTCTGAAAGACCCCGAAATGCTGGAGAAGGTTGCGCGCATTTGCAGCGCTCATATCCATGACCCGTATGCGCAGCGTTACCATTTCTGGATGAACTATGCCAAAAAACACTCTGCCTGATTGGGAGCGGGTGCTTTCCTCCGCCGCGCACTTGCAGCGGCTATTGCCGGGAGCGGTGCTGGTGGGAGGAACGGCATCGGCGCTGTATGCTCGTCACCGTTTTTCACGGGACGCGGATCATGTGCTTACCGATCTGCGACACCAATTCGACAGGGTGTTGGCGGATTTGGAATCCGTTGCGGGATGGAAGACGGCAAGAGTCCAAAGGCCGGTACAAATCCTGGGCTCCCTTGACGGCATCGAAACCGGCGTTCGACAACTGATCCGGGAACAGCCTCTTGAGACAAAAGTCCTGACCCAGAATGGAGAGACGCTGACCGTTCCAACTGAAAGCGAAATGCTCCGGATCAAGGCAGTCCTGATTTTGAAACGAAATGCGACCAGAGACTATCTCGACTTTGTGGCATTGGCGGATTATCTGGGTGAGGAGGGGACTGTCAACGCGTTGGAAAAATTTGACGACCTGTACCCCCAGGAGTCGGGAGAGTCGGCTCTTCAACAGCTTGAAATACAGCTCAGTAATGCGTTGCCCTATGATCTGGATGAAATGGCCCCGGAGCTTTCAGAATACAAAAACCTGGATCCGGCCTATCACGATTGGCGGCACATAAAAGCCAGGTGCAAGGAAATCGCATTGGATCTCTTCGATCGCTAGCCCGCATTTCTCACAGGATGCGCGGATTCTCGCTTGGTCTTTGATTCCACAGCGGATTTTCTTCCTTCGGAAAGACAACCAGTCTTCCGCTCAGTCAGAAAATCCACTGTGAAATCAAATCCCGGCGCGAGAGCTCCGCAATCCTGTGAGAAATGCGGGCTAACCCATCACCGCCCGCAGCGACCTGATCCGCCCGTGAAATCGCTTGTCCTGATCCGCCAGTTGCTCATAGTGCTGAATCACCAGGTCGACCTGCTGGCATTGACGGGCGCACTTTTCGAGCGCGTTGAGGTATTTGAAATCCCGCGAATACTCCGGCAGGGCGCGCAGGAAGAGGGACAGGGCGAGGTCGAAGGCCTGGCGTCGATAACAGTTCCAGGCCAGTTGCCGGGTGGTGGGGATATCCAGGTTCGCCAGCCGTTGCTCAACGATTTGCCGCGCCTGTCCGCCCTGGCCGGTTTCCAGCAACCGTTCGATGTAGGTGGCGAATACCTGGGGTGGCACGGTTTCATCCAGCGCTTCGAGGGTTTCGACTTCGTCCACCAGTTCCGCGGGACTCAAGACCCGGCTGCTTAGGCGTAATTGCTGCGTCCTGGCCAGTTCATCGTCGGGGTAAGCCTTCAGGAACTGATCGAGATAGCGCAGGGCTTCTTGCGGTCGATCCATGCGCTCGTACAGCCAGGCCAGGTCTCTGGCGACCCAGGGGTGATCCGCCAGCAACGGCAGCAACAGGGCTTCCGCCTTGTCGAAGGCGCCGGACTGGGTATAGGTCTTGCCCAGCCACTGGCGGGTCAGCCAGGACGGGTGAAGCCCCAGGCTCTCGGTAAAGCGCGTCGCGGCCAGAGGGTACTGTTTCGCCAGATACGCGGCGCGCCCCGCCAGGTATTGAATTCTGGCCGAGTCCGGAAACAAGGTTACCAACTGATCCGCCAGCTTCGCGGCGGCCTCTTGCGAACGGGCGCTGACCAGGCATTCCAGCTCCAGGCCCCGGGTTTCAACCGACAGCGGATCTTCTTCGCGAAGGCGGGCGAGGATGTCCTCGTATTCCTCGATGCGTCGTTCACGCAGCGCCCGCCGAAGGTTGCGTTGCAGAACCACGATCAGGGGATTGCGCGCCGACATGAGTCAAGGACGGAAGATTGGGCCAAAAGCCGGGAAACCGGGTTCGAGTCTAGCACAACGCCCGGCTCGTCGGGCCGCGCCCGACATCGCCGGTTGGCCGGCGAGACGCCGGCGCTCCCAGCCCCTCCCCGGGAGCGCCGGCATCTTGCCGGCAAAGGCGTTGGAGGCGCCGTCGAAGCCGTCGCCTTCCCCCGGCGGCGTCGAACTGGATCCCGGCGTTCGCCGGGATGACGATATTCCAGTCCCCGACAACTCCACGGTACCCGACCACGCCAACGCCGTCATCCCGGCGAACGCCGGGATCCAGAAACCACCGGTTTCCATTAGCCACATTTCGGGCTGAAGAACTTGCTCGACCCGGCGCGGAGCATGCCCATGTCAAATCGCTTTCCTGTCGGCGTCCGCCAGCGCCTTGCCGAACTCGAAAGCCGCCTCAACCAATACGCGATCGAGAACACGACCGATACCGAGAAAGTACCTTTTTCCGGTCGGTGAGTTGGCGAAGGCGAGATAATCCGCGAGTTCCTCATTGCTCAGATTGCGATAACTCATGGCCATTCCGGTCAATATCGCCTGCGCCATTTGCATCCGGATCGGCAGGCGGTTCTTTTCATATTCCGACTTGATCTGTTCGAAACTGGGCTTCTCCGGCATATTGGACTGGCTGATCAGGGCGTGGTTTGTCGCCAGCGCGGTGGCGATATTGGTATCCGTCGCCATGTCGGTGGCTTGCGTCGCGTTATCCAGGGATTGAATCAGCGCCAGACGGGTCGAGTCCTTCATCAGCTTCTCCATAAGCGCCGGCCCTTCCTGCTCCAGCGTCGCCATCGCCTCCTTCGACGCCATGGCGTTTTCCGCGGCGATAATCTTGCGTCCCAGCGGCGAGTCGAGGAACTTCAGTATCTGGCGCCTGTCTTCCGGCGAAAGCGCCTGCTCCACCCCGGTCTCGATACGGGGCAGCAACCGCTTCTGATCGTAGACCTTCAGCATTGCTTCGCGAAACCGCGTCCTTCGCTCCGGCGGCAACGGACCGCCCTGACGCTCCATCATGATCAGCTGCTGATCCAGCATCTCCGGCAGGTTCTCGATCTGGAGCTTGAGGCCGGATTTTTCGATCAGCGCGGCGGCGCTGCTTTCGTTCAGGGGCGCGTCGGCGAGTGCCGTAAGGCTGAACATGAGGGCGATAAAGAACAGCAGAATGTTTTTCATTGGTTGGGTTCCTCTGTTGTGGTATGGGCATCCATAAATAAATATGAGGCGGTAATTTGTTGGGAAAATATTGGAAAGGATCGATGGTAACTATTCGTCAATTAGACCATGTATGGCGATACAAAAATAAACTACGATCCCCAAGTATATTATATAAAGAATGTTGACCTCTAATGAGGTTCGCGCCATTGTCGCTAAAGCTGGCCAGACAAAAAGCTGTGAGCACATAAATTTTTTGTTTTTCTTTAGGTGTTTGGAAAATTTTTTTGGTAGTTCACCCCACATTTCCTGATCTCCTGGAGGATATGGCTAAACTGAACCATGCTCTGTTCAATTAAAACCCTGAATTGATGCATTTTAACCTCACAGCGCTGTAGGCTTGATAAGCCGAAGGCGCATCAGGCAGCGAGGTCGCCCTCAGCAATGCCTGATGCGCCTTCGGCTTATCAAGCCTACTGTTCGGGTTCCCGGCATTTGCCGGGGTGACCCTATTTCAGTCTCTGGCAACTCCACGGTCCCCGTCAACCCCAACGCCGTCATCCCGGCGAACGCCGGGATCCAGAGACCACCTGTTTCCGTTCGCATTGAAAGCCGATAATCCAACGGCTTAGCGGCTGTTTGTGCTACATTCCCTTCATGTTCAACAACCATTCCAGCCACATTTCGGACTATGTCGGGGTGCGCCCTCATCCGACGGTTGTGCGGCTGGAAAACCTGTCTTCGGCGGAGGCGGACTGGCTGACGGAATCGTTCGTGCTGACCGACGCGGTGCGCGGCCATCTGGCGGCGTTGAAGAGCTTGCTTGAATCGGGGCGTGGCGGCGGCGCTTTTCTGATTGGCCATTACGGCGCGGGCAAGTCCCATTTTCTCGGCTATCTGGCGCGTGAGTTGGAGGCGGGGCGCATGCTGACGCCCGCTCCGGCGGTTTGTGTGGTTTCGCTGGTCAATTTCAGCGCCGCCAACCGGCTGGAGGATGTGATTAGCGATGCGTTGGGGCTGGATCGCCAGGGCGGGGATCGCCGGGAGGTCTGGTCGGCGTTGGCGCGGCGGTATCCCCAGGGCGTGTTTCTGTTGCTGGATGAGTTGTCCGAATTCCTGCGTTCCCAATCGGAGGTGTCCCGTTTCAACGAGGATATCCGGTTCTTGCAGTTTCTTGGCGAGTGGGCGCAGAACCAGCGATTCTGGATTCTGGCGGCCATGCAGGAGGGCATCGAACACACGGGCGAGCTGGAATACAGCCTGTACCGCAAGATCAAGGATCGCTACCCGTTGCGGCTGTTGCTTTCGCCAACGCATGTCAAGACGCTGATCGCGGACGGTATTCTGATCAAGCAGCCGGGCTACGAGGAGGCGGTGAATGGACTGGTCGCGGATTGGCGCGAACGGATGCCGGGGGTCGAGCTGGATTATGCCTTGCTGCCCGCCATTTACCCGCTGCATCCGGCGACGCTGACCCTGCTGGAGGAGGTGCGCGACCGGTTTTCACAGACGCGGGGCGTGGTGGATTTCGTGGTCACGCAGTTGCGGGGCGATGCTTCCCGGGGCGTCGAGCCGTTTCTGCAGCAACCCTGGGGCGCCCTGATTTCGCCGGATGTGATCATCGACCATTTTCGCGATCTGTTTGAAATCCAGCCGGAATACCTGACCTTGGCGCAACAGGTTTTCCCCTGGTACGAGAAGGCGTTGCCGGAGCTGTTTCCCAAGCCGGTTCTCCGCCAGTTGGCGGAACGCCTGCTGAAGCTGCTGGCGCTGGTGTACCTGTCGCCGGCGCGCGAACGCCTGACGGTTCGCGAAGCTGTCGCCTGGCTGGCGTTCAGCGCCGCCCGGGTGGAGCCGGAACGCAACCTGCGGGTGGTCGAAAAAACGCTCGATACGTTGGCGGAGCGGGGGCGCTATGTGACGGCTGATCGGGGCGGCTACCGCCTCAAGCCTCGCGATGACGCCGCGCAGGCGCTGGCCCGTCATCTCAAGCGGGAAATGAGCGAGCTGGTCGGGCGCGACGATCTGGTGCTGGAAACCTTGACGGGGCTGTTGGGCGAAGCCGATTTCAATCCGTTCCGCCTGCCGCGGGAGCGCTGGCTGAACCGGCAGGTGAGCTGGTGTTTCCACCCCCGCGCCTATGCCGTGTGGTTTGGCGCGGCCTCGCCCGGACAACAGCCGGACGCCAAAATGGCGTTTTGCCTGGGGTTGCCCTGGGGGCCGAGTCAGCCCGTGGCCGGGCATTACACGCTCATGCCGGGTCGGATCGTCATGCGCGAGGAGTTCACCGAGCTGGCGGCGCTGATGCGGTTGCGCGAACGCCCCCTGGCGCCGGAGGCGGCGGCCCGGGTGGACAAGCGCATCGCCGATGGGAAGATCGGATTCGCCAGCGCCCTGCAAAACGCCTGGTTGCAGGCCCGGCTGGTCGGCCCCACGGGGACCGCCGAGACGCCGCCCCGCCTCGACGCCCGTCGCGGGCTGGACGCCTGGCTCGACGCCATCGCCCTGCTGTTGCTGAAACGAACCTACCCCGGATTCGAACGTTTCGCGCCCGGCTACGGGCCATTGCCCAAGGAGGCCTGGCGGCGCTTCATGCGCCTGTCGCTCGATGACGACCCGATGGCCCTGGAAGCGGACGAGTACGCGCGCCTGATCCGCGAAGCCTACCTCGCGCCCATGGGGCTGCTGCGGCGGCGGGGGCGGGATTACGTGGTTCGCGCCAATCTCGACCGGCACGAACTGGTCGCCCAGGTGATGCCGCTGGCGGAGAATGGCGTCTCGCCGAAAACGCTCTACCAGCATCTGGCCGAGCCGATTTACGGCCTGGTGGAAGAACAGGTGACCGCCTTGCTGGTCTTCCTCTGCTTGCAGGGCGAAATCGAGTTGACGAAGGGCGCGCACAGCTACCGGAACCATTTCGAAACCCTGCCCAACCCCATCGCCTACGACCGACTGTCCATCGGGCAGTCGCTCGACCCCGGGCAACTGGCCGCGCTGGCCCGGTTATGCGAATACTTCTCCCTCAAGCTGGCCCGGGACGCCGGGGCTATCGCGCAGCGACAGGCGATCAGCGCGGTCAGCCAGCGGGCGCGCGAGCAGGCCGAGGCATTGGAAAAGTTCGTCTTGCCATTGCGGCAGGAGGGGCTGGGGCGGCGGCTGGCGGAGCAGGCGCAACAACAGATCGACGCCTGGCGTCTGCTCGGGCAGGGCGATCAGGGGATGAACGCCCTGGCGCTGTTTCTCTACCAGGTCAGCGGCGTCGACGGCTTTCTCGAACGGGATCGGTTGCTCACGCGGCAGGCCAAACGCCTGCCCGGATTGCTGGCCGAGCTAAAGCGGCTTCAGCATCTGATCCACCACCCGATGCTGGACGCCCCGGCGACCAAAACCTTTCGCTCTCAACTCAAGCGTCTCGAAGAGCCGCCGCCGCTGGAGCAAACCGATGAACTGGCGGACTGGCTCGCGCGGGCGGCGGAGCACTACGCCGACTACCAAAAAGACTACGCCCGGCGGCACCGCGACTGG
>DRPO01000189.1 GCA_011330835.1 Gammaproteobacteria bacterium
AGCTGGATGGAGTGACTACCCGGTTCCTCTTCCACAAGATCCTGATCCAGGTTGATGTCGCCAAGCTCGCCGCTGTCCGGCAATTCATTGTCGTATTCGGTCGCGACATCGACGACTTCGTGTTCTGGCGCGGCCTCGCTCTCGGCCTCCGCGGCCACGGTGCTCAACTCATCTCCCGCCGTGGGCGTGGCGTCGATAATGGTCTCTTCACGACGGCGTTTCTTGCGTGAAGCCGCCCACCAAGCGAACAAGCCAAGCGCCAGCAGGCCGGCAACCCCCCCGGTCAGTAGCTTGCTTGGGCTCTTGGTCACCTCATCGACAACACTGGTTTCCTCGACGGATTGCTCGGATTCCGGCGCAGCCGCACCTTCCGGCGTCAGCGCGGGCTGTTCCTCGGTCTCGGTCGATTTTTCGGCGGCTTCCTCCGCGGGCGCCGCTTCCTGTTCGGCGGCCTGTTCTCCGGCCTGCGCCGACTCCTCGGTCGGCAGCAATCCGCCCTTCGCGGCGGCGCCGCCTTCCTCGGCCTTCTCGGGCGCTTCCCCCTTGGCCTCGCCTTTCAGACCGGCGAGCGATTTCTGCAACTCGGCCAGTTGCTCATCTTTCAAGGTGATCAGGCGCTCCTTGGCGGCGAGCAGGCCCTCGAGTTCCTCGACCCGTGAGCGCAGCTCGGCTGCTTCCTGAGTCTTGGAAGCCAGTTGCTCCTTGATGGCGTCAACGTCGCTCGGGGTTCCCTTCTCGCTACCCGTCGCGGTTTTGCCGCCCTCTTTGGGAGCCAGAATCTCCAATCCCGGCGTTTCCGCCTTGGCGACCTTGCCGCCCGGAACTTCCACGGCGGAAGGCTGCTTGCCTTCGGCCAGATCGGTAATATTGGGCACGGAACCTTTGGCCGCGTCCATCGCCTCCTGCGGCGCAGGCGCCTTGGCCATGGCCTTGCGGTATTTCTTCCAGGCGTCGCCGCCGTGAGAAGCGAGCAAGGCGCGCGCCTTCGAGTTCGTCATGGCCGCCAGCGCTGAATCGTCGGGAATGCGCAGGACAAAACCGGACTTGAGCTTGTTGATATCGCCCTTGGCGAACGCCGCCTGGTTGCTCTGGAAAAGCGCCGCCATCATCCGCGTCAGGTTGATGTGCTGGGGACGCGTCTTGGCGGCGATGCCGGACAGGGTGTCGCCGCGAGCCACCTGGTATTGGTCGCCCTGGGCGCCAGCCGCTTCCGGCAGAACCTCGCCAGCTGGGGCTTCCGACACGATGGTCTGACTGGTATCGGTAACGAAGATATCGGTTGTGCCCGGCGCTTCGTCCAGACTGGAATAACTCTCAGACGCGGCCTCCGGCTCGGGCTCCACTTCCGCGACCGGCTCGACTTCTTCAACCGGCTCGGCGATTTCGGCGGTCTCTTCAGGCTCGGCGACCGGCTGAACTTCCTGAGCGTTATCCACGAAAGGCGGCAGCCCTTCGCCAACGCCCGAAGCCGCCTCCGCGACCGGGAAGGATTCGATGGGCTCGCCAGCCTCTTCAACCGGCATGGTTTCTTCGACGGGCAGCGATTTCGCCACTTCCTCGACGGGCTGGGCAATCGGCTCGACGGGTTCGACCGGAGCGCCTTCCTCGACAGGATAGGTTTCGGCTTCGGCAACGGACTGCAGTTGCTGATCGGGCCCGGTGAAAACGGGCTGCTCCGCGGGCGCGGGCGGCGGACCAGCGTTTTCGCTGAGAACCGGCGGATCCAGCAATACCGTGTATTCGCGCAGCAATTTACCTTTCGGCCAAGTCACTTCGACGACGAAGTTGACAAATGGCTCCTGAATGGAGCCCGGCGAGGTCACCTTGATTACCGGTACGCCGTTCTCCACGGTGGGCGTAAACCGAAGCTGATCCAGTACCGGCGTCTTCTCAATGCCTACCTGATCGAAAACAGCCTCCGGCGCCAGATGCACCGTGACGTTCTTGACTTCCGCCGGCGTGGTCGAAACCAGTTCGATCTCGGCATCCAACGGCTGGTTCAATGCGGAATGGGTCGTAATCTCCCCCAAACCCAATGCGTAACTGAGGGACGGAGCCAAAATCCCCGCGATTGCCAATCCTAACGTGTGTTTACGCATTACCCTATCCTCTTGAAAAACATAAACATTTCATGACTGATACGCATTCTCACAGGGACTGTTTTCCGTTGAAGAAGCGCTCCTGCTTACAGGCGTCTTGTCGATTTGACTCTAAGTATATTAGCTAACTATCCGTTATTCAAAGTTTTTCTGTAAAATTTCTGCAATTTGTACGCTATTGAGCGCCGCGCCCTTGCGAACATTGTCCGAAACGACCCAAAGATTGAGGCCGCGAGGATGCGAAATGTCCTCCCGAACCCGGCCCACGAACGTGGCGTCCCGCCCGACGGCGTCGGTCGCCGCGGTCGGCCAGCCGCCGTCCTCGCGCTCATCGATGACGCTCACCCCGGGCGCCTGTTCCAGCAGGGCGCGGGCATCATGCGCGGACAGCTTGTCGCGGGTTTCGATATGCACCGCTTCGGAATGTCCGAAAAAGACCGGCACGCGAACCGCCGTGGGGTTGACGAGGATCTCCTCGTCTTCAAAGATCTTGCGCGTCTCCCAGACCATCTTC
>DRPO01000190.1 GCA_011330835.1 Gammaproteobacteria bacterium
CGACAATCTGTTCGACGAGATTCCCGCCGATCTGCGCATCGATTCGCTGGACGCCATTCCGCCGGGCGTTTCCGAGATGACGGTGACCCGCGAAGTCACCGATCTGGCCGAGCAGGACCGGGCGCTGCTCAATTTCGTGGGCGCGGGCGCTTACGAACATCACATCCCCGCCGCCGTCTGGCAGCTCGCCAGCCGGGGCGAATACTATACGGCCTACACCCCCTACCAGGCGGAAGCCAGCCAGGGCACGCTACAGATCATCTACGAATACCAGTCGATGATGACCGGCCTGACCGGGATGGATGTGTCCAACGCCTCGCTCTATGACGGCGCTTCGGCGCTGGCCGAGGCCGTGTTGATGGCGGTGCGCGGCAACCGCAAGTCGCGCGCCAGGCGCATCCTGATGCCAGCCACCGTGCATCCCGACTGGCGGGCGGTGGTTCACGCCATCGTCCACAACCAGGGCATCGAGCTGGTCGAGCTGCCTCTGGATGCGCAAAGCGGTCGGATCGATCCCGCATCGCTGGCCGGTTTCGACGGCGAGGATTTCGCCGCGCTGGTGATTCCCCAGCCTGGCTTCTTCGGCGCGCTGGAAGATGTGGACGCGCTGACCGACTGGGCGCATGAGCGGAATCAGTTCGTTATCGGCGTGGTCAATCCCACGACGCTGGCGCTGCTCAAGCCTCCGGGGTCATGGGGCGAGGCGGGAGCCGATATCGTTTGCGGCGATGGCCAGCCGCTGGGCGCGCCGCTGTCCTTCGGCGGACCCTACTACGGTTTTCTCTGCTGTCGGCAGGCTCATGTGCGGCAGATGCCGGGGCGCATCGTCGGGCGAACCACCGACGCCGACGGCAAGTCGGGCTTCGTGCTAACGCTTCAGGCGCGCGAGCAGCACATCCGCCGCTCGAAGGCGACCTCCAATATCTGCACCAATCAGGGGTTGGTGGTCACCGCCTCGACAATCTACATGGCGCTGCTCGGCGAGTCGGGCCTGAAGTCGGTGGCGGCCCAGGCCTGCGCCAACACCCATCGGCTGGTCGAGATGGCCGCCGGGATAGGCGTCGAGCCGGCTTTCACCGGCGACTATTTTCACGAAGCGGCGCTGCGTCTTGGCCAGCCGGCTGGCCCGGTATTGGATAAGATGGCCGAGCAAGGGGTGCTCGGCGGCTACGATTTGGGGCGGTGCGATGACCGTTTCCGGGATTGCCTGCTGGTCTGCGCCACCGAAACCAAGAACGAAACGGACCTGCGCCGTTTTACCACCGCGCTGCAAAACGCGCTTTAGATGAGGAGAACGAAACCATGGCTACAGTCACACTCGAAGGCAATGACATTCACACTAACGGCGATCTGCCGGCGGTGGGCGACAAGGCCCCCGATTTCCACCTGGTCGATACGGCGCTGAACGATCTGCATTTATCCAATTTCGCCGGCAAGAAGAAACTGCTCAATATCGTCCCCAGCCTGGACACCGGCGTTTGCGCCACGTCAACCAAGAAGTTCAACGACGCGGCCAGGGATCATGACGATGCCGTCTTCCTGACGGTCTCGGCGGATCTGCCGTTCGCGTCGGGCCGCTTCTGCGAGGCCGAGAACATCGACGCGGTCAAGACGTTGTCGATGATGCGCACCAAGGCCTTCGCCAAGGACTACGGCGTGCTGATCGAGGATGGCCCTCTGGCCGGTATCGCGGCGCGGGCCGTGGTCGTGCTGGACGCCGACGACAACGTGGTCTACACCGAACTCGTGCCCGAGATCACGCAGGAGCCAAACTACGACGCGGCGCTGGCGGCGCTCTGATTCATGCTGATTTTCGAGCATTCCCGCGATGGGCGACGGGCGCGCGCCCAGTCGCCCGCCGAAGCGCCAGAAGTTGATCTTCCGGAAGGTCTGAGGCGCGACTCGCCGCTGGGCCTGCCGGAAGTCTCCGAGCTGCAAGCCGTGCGCCACTACACCCGGCTGTCGCAAAAGAATTTCTCCATCGACACGCAGTTCTACCCGCTGGGCTCCTGCACAATGAAATACAACCCCCGGGCCTGCAACAGCCTGGCGATGCTGCCCCGATTCCTTGGTCGGCACCCGCATGCGCCGGCCCGTTACGCACAGGGCTGGATGCGGATCTATTACGAGTTGCAGGAAATGCTCAAGGCCGTCACCGGCATGGCCGGCGTCTCGTTGACGCCAATGGCCGGCGCGCAGGGCGAATTCGCGGGGATCGCCATGATCCGCGCCTACCACGAATCGCGGGACGATCGGGCGCGCACCGAGATCCTCGTGCCGGACGCGGCGCATGGCACCAATCCGGCCACCGCCATCATGTGCGGCTATCAGGCGCGGGAAATCCCCACCGGCGCGGACGGGGATGTGGATCTGGACGCCCTGCGGGCCGCCGTCGGGCCCCAAACCGCCGGGCTGATGCTCACCAATCCCTCGACGCTCGGCGTTTTCGATCGCCATATCCGCGAAGTCGCGGCCATTGTCCACGAGGCCGGGGGGCTGCTGTACTACGACGGCGCCAATCTCAACGCCATTCTCGGCAAGGTCAAGCCGGGCGACATGGGTTTCGACGTCATTCACATGAATCTGCACAAGACCTTCTCCACCCCTCACGGCGGCGGCGGCCCGGGAGCCGGGCCGGTGGGCGTCAGCGAGCGGTTGATGCCGTTTCGCCCGATCCCGGTAGTGGACCGGCGCGATGGCGAGTACATCTGGCTGGACGAAAAAGACCTGCCCCAAACCATTGGCCGGCTCTCCGCCTTCGCCGGCAACGCGGGCGTGCTGCTGCGGGCCTACATCTATATGCGCATGCTGGGGCGCGAGGGCATGCATCGGGTGGCCGATTTCGCGACGCTCAACGCGAACTACCTGATGAAACGCCTGGAAGGGGCCGGTTTCGAAGCCGCCTATCCCAAGCGTCGCGCCAGTCACGAGTTCATCATCACCTTGCGCGAGGAGGCCAGGACGCTGGGCGTAACCGCCATGGATTTCTCCAAGCGGTTGCTGGACTTCGGCTTCCACGCGCCGACCACCTATTTCCCGCTGCTGATTCCGGAATGCCTGCTGATCGAGCCGACAGAAACGGAGAGCAAGGAAGATCTCGACGCCTTTGTCGACGCCATGATCGCCATTCGCCGGGAGGCCGAGGAATCGCCCGATCGGGTCAGGAGCGCGCCGCACACCCAGCCCAACCGTCGCTTCGACGAGGTCAAGGCGGCGCGACAGCCCGATCTGCGCTGGAGGCCGGATGGCTGACGCCATTCCGCCGCGCGCCACCGGGATCGAACGGCTCCGAAAAGCGCTGGGGTACTCGCTGCTCGGCCTGGCGTCGGCCTGGCGTCACGAAGCCGCGTTCCGTCAGGAAGTGGTTCTGCTGGTTGTGGCGAGCCCGCTGGCGTTGTGGCTGGGGGAGAGCTGGCTGGAAACCCTCATCCTTGTCGGCGTCATCGCGATGGTGCTGGTCGTCGAGCTGTTGAACTCCGCCATCGAAAACATTGTCGATAGTGTAGTCAGCGAATACAATGAGTTGGCTGGGAGGGCCAAGGATCAGGGGTCAGCAGCGGTGCTACTGGCTCTGCTGCTCGCCGCGGGCGTATGGATAGGCGCGCTCGTTCATCATTTCGCCTGAATGCGAGGTCGCTGAGGCGACTTGAGCGGTCTGGCGGAATCCGCTCTGGAGAAAGTCAATGAAATTGTTTGTTCTCGGGGTGCTGTTCGGCTGGTTGGTTGAGTGGCTGTTTTACATTCTCTTTTGGAGACGAAGAGACGGCAACGACGAAACGAAAGCTCACGAGATCGACCGCCTCAAGGCGGCCTTGGAATCGCGCGACGAGGAAATTGCCCGGCTGAAGGCGACTTCAACCGGTACTCCGCCCGTCAATACCAGACCAACCTCAAAACCCAAGTCGCGGACGAAAAAGCCCACAAACTCTTCAGCTACCAGCCAGAAAGCGAAATCCTCTAAGGCATCCGGCGTCCCCCCCGAAATGCTGTTGCAAAAGGTTTCCGGCATCGGCCCGAAAATCTCGGCGATCCTGGTTTCACAAGGAATCGACAGCTACGCCGCCCTGGCGGACGCGGGGGTTGAAAAACTCGGCGCGATGCTGAAAGAGGCGGGGACGCGGTACGCCATGACCGATGTCTCCAGCTGGCCGGATCAAGCAAAGTTCCTGGAAAAGGGAGATGAGGCCGGTCTCGCGAAATTCTTGGAGTCGCAAAAAAAGTAAGTCTTGCCCTGCTGAAAAACAGTCGCGGTTTTTTTTGGCCGCGGCGCGCCCCAGCGCAACAAATCCGTCCAAAGCGCCCGTTTGGGACGCAAAATCGCGGTTTCGTCAATCGGATAGCCAAAACTCGTCAATCATATTCTAGATTCATCGAATTTTATGTGCTATACATCCCAAACTGGCAAATGAATGAATGTGAAATGGTGTTAAATCGTCGATTTAACGATAATTTTCACATTTTCTGCTATAGTTTTACCTTGTTTTTAACCTCATTTATCTCTGGAAGGGGGGATAACCCAATGAACACTACACGGACATTAAGCGTTGCTTCTGTGGCGTTGCTTGTCGCTTTCACGGGTGCGTGCTCTAACAACAAGACCACCACCGCTGGCGTTTCCGCTGCCGAACAGCAGTACGAAGCAAAACTCAAGGCCCTTCGCGAGCGCGAAGCCGCGTTGGCGGCCAAGGAGAGGGAGTTGGCGTCTCGCCCGGCTCCGGCTCCGGCTCCCGCGCCAGCGGCGCCAGCGCCGGCTCCCGCCCCGGTTCAGATGGCCGCCGATGGCACGTTGCTGCCGCCGAACGCCAAACCTGGCCAGTGCTATGCGCGGATCTGGATTCCGCCCGTCTACAAGACGATTTCCGAAAAGGTTCTGAAGCGTGATCGGGGCGAGCGCCTAGAGATCATTCCGGCCAAATACGGCTATGTCACCGAAAAGGTGCTGGTCAAGGAAGAGTCCGAAAAGCTCATCCCCGTACCGGCCACTTACAGGACGGTTACCGAAAAGGTTCTGGTCAAGGAGCCCGAAACATTCTGGACTTTCGGTACGGGGTTCGATGGTCGCAATGTCGGCTCCGCGAAAGGCCCTAACGCCAAGCGCGCGGATGCGAATCGTCTGCGTTTGGCCAGGGAAGCGGGTCTGCCTGAAACCGCGGCGGTTGGCGAGTGTTTCGCCGAGTACTACAAGCCCGCCAAGTACGCGACCAAGACCGAAAAGAAACTCAAGTCCGAGGCCTCTCAAAAGGTACAGGTCATTCCGGCCAAGTACGGCACGGTTACCGAGAAGGTTCTGGTTCAGGAAGCCTCTACAAAAGTCGTCAAGGTTCCCGCTGTCTACAAGACCGTTACCGAGAAGGTTCTGGTTGAGCCGGCGCGCACCGAATGGAAGGTTTCCGAATGCTCAGGCGGCGCCTGCCAGCCTGGCGGCGGTTATACTCGCGTGCCCGGCGCTCGGGATCGCATCGATCAGGCAACCGGCGAAATCATGTGTCTGGTGACCATTCCCGCGAAATATCGCACGATCACCAAGCGCATCATGGTGACTCCGCCGACAACCAAGACGATCGAGATCCCCGCGAAGTACAAAACGGTTACGGTTCGCAAGATGATCACGCCTCCACAAGAGAAGGTCATCCCCATCCCCGAAACCTATCAGACGGTTACTCACACCGTGAAGGTTCAGGACGCTCAGACTTCCTGGCACAAGGTTGGCGCGCCTGGCGCGGCATCCGCTGGTCGTCCGACGGGCGAGGTATTCTGCGTCGCCGCTACTCCAGCCAAGTATCGTACGGTTACGCGCCGGGTTGAAGCCACGCCGGCATCAACCAAAAAGGTCGTGATTCCCGCGGTTTACAAAACGGTCAAGATCCGCAAGATGATCCAGCCGCCGCAAGAGAAGCGCATCTCCATCCCCGAGGAATACCAGACCGTGACGCGTCGCGAAAAGGTTTCCGAAGGTCACATGGAATGGCGTCCCGTGCTTTGCCAAGTCAACATGACCTCCGCGAAGATTCGCGAGATCCAGAAGGCGCTCAAGGCCAAGGGTTACTACCATGGTCCTATCGATGGCGTCGTTGGGTCCCAGACCATCAACGCAATGCGGAAGTTTCAGAAAGCCAAGGGGTTGGCTTCCACTCGCTTTCTGACCGTCGAGACTGTAACCGCCCTGGGAGTTTCTCCTAACTAAGGTTGACAGTCACATAACAACAAGAAAGGGCCGCTTTCGCGGCCCTTTTTTTCGCCTGAAGTATACCTCTCGCGACCAAGAATACCCCGTTCAGGCCACGACGCATCTTTTCGTCGATAGCTGCGTTGTAAAAACTTGACGTAGCGCCACTATGCCTGCGTTTTTACGCCTTGCTCTCGACGAAAACCTACGCACCCTGAACGGGGTATTCTTGGTCGCGAGAGGTATATATTGTCGCGGTTCAGTCGACGCGTACCGACTGTTCGCTCCGAGAGGGTTAGAGTCTCCACGACCCAATCCCCACCACCTCCGTCATTCCGGGCTGAGTGGAGCGAAGACCCGGAATCCATAACGAGGCGCTGTGGATTCCCGCTTTCGCGGGAATGACGAGGTGGGCGGGAATGACGGGCGGGGTTCAGTGACGGAGTGAAACGTCCACCGAAATCCTCCCCCGCAAGCGTGGGTGGGGGGCTTTGGCCCCCTCTTTCGTGGTCGGGTTGGGCTTTGTGCTCAAAAACTGATATCAAAATCCGCCGGGTTGGCCTTGCAGGCCTTGAGTTCCTCGTACAGCCAGCGTCCCGTGGTGTTGTC
>DRPO01000191.1 GCA_011330835.1 Gammaproteobacteria bacterium
GAAACCAACGCCCCAGCCGAAGCATGAATCGTAGAAATATATTGCGCATCACCGCTTCCAATACACCAAACTTTCATTGAAAGTCTAAGTTGTAAGCGGTTTGACAGTCAAGCTATCTTCATTCACCATGCAATATTGTTCCTCACCCCTGTGGGGATGAACCGTTGTAGGCGGTTTGCGACGCATATTCCCCACATTCGTGGGGCTGTGAGAGGGGCAATTCATCTTGCCCCTCTTGTTTCAAAGCCTGTTTCTGGCGAATACTGGATTTCTACCTCCAATCCCTTATCAGCAACTCCCTTGGCAAACCAAGCCCCTTCTTCCTCTACAAGAGGCACAATCAAGCTACTGTTATCAAACAGTTTTTCGCTTTCCCTCAGTTCCTCCAGCGCCTGTTGCAGCGCCGGGTCATCCACCGGAGCCAGTTCCTGAAATTGATTGACGTTCACCCGAAGGCTCGACAGATCCCACGAATAGCGGCCTTCGCGCGCCCAGGGTGTGAGCCGGCCGTCCTGCCAGCGGGCAAGGTAGATGGTTCGGCTTTCGTCGCCGAGGCGGGTGGCAACGCGGGCTTCCTCATCCCAGAGCGGGCCACCCCGATAGCCACCTTCGAACCGTAGGCTGGCGAACCGACCGGCATCGCGCTCGGCATGGGTCTCGCCATCGACCTCGGTCTTGGCCTCTATCAGTCCCGCCGGGATTGGGCCTTCATCGTCATACACCGGCTCCAGCAGATCGCGGGCGTCGTCGGGCATTTTCCAACCGCCTTTCTCGGCCAACAGCCTGGCCGTGCGCCACAGCACCAGGGTGTCGGGATAGACGTGGTGCGCTTTCGGGAATAGCGCCTTGTACCAGTCGGCTTCGGGTTTGTCGGTGAGCTGAGGGCTGAAAACATCGAGCACCGGCATTCCCCGCTCGCCCCGCTGGTGACGATGCAGCCTGCCGGCGCGCTGGATCAGCAGGTCGATGGGGGCGAGGTCCGAGATCATGTGGTCGAAGTCGAGATCCAGCGATTGTTCGACCACCTGAGTGGCGATGAGCACCTGTCCCCGGCGTTGTTCTGGCGTGGCGTCCTTGCCGAAACGGGCCAGCATCTCCTGCTCGATGCGCAGCCGGTCGGTCAGTGCGTAGCGGCTGTGGAACAGGTGCAGTTGGCCGTTGTCGAGCCAATCACTTTCTTGCATGACGCGCCAGGCTTTGCGGGCGTCGTGAACGGTGTTGCGAATCCAGCAAATGCACTGGCCGGCCTCCACGGCGGCGCGGATTTCCTCGAGGAGCGCGCCTTCATCATGGCGCAGGCCCACGCTGACTTGCCGCGCCACCGAGGCGCGGGTGGCTACGGCTTGTTCCACGAGAATGTCGCTCGTATTCGCCTGGGTGAGCAGCGGATAGTCGGTCGATTCCGGGTTGGGCTGCGTCCCGCCCTGAAACGCACCAACCAGGTCGGCTCGCTGTTTGCGGGTTAGTGTGGCGGACAGCAGGATGACGCTGCCGCCGAGGGCGGCATGAAAGCCGATCAGGCGTTTGAGAGGTTCCGAGGTGTAGGCGTCGTAGGCGTGCACTTCGTCAAGGATCAGTACCTTGCCGATCAGGCCGAGCAGGCGCAGGGATTGATGGCGGGCGGGCA
>DRPO01000192.1 GCA_011330835.1 Gammaproteobacteria bacterium
AGCGGGGCAATCGCCACGCCGTGGTGTCGGATCAGAGCGGTCAGGCCAATCGGATCGTTGCGGATCAGATACTGGGTCAAGCCAACACGGCGACCCTGAAGCAATCGGGGGGGGGGAATAATATCGTGTCCCTGCAGGGCACACGCCAGAGCGGGGTCGCGGCGGCGGTCGGCGCCGGGAACAACAATGTGGTCGCCGCAACCCAGACGGGGAATGGCAATCAGGCGCAAGTCCAGCAACAGGACGTGAGCGCCCAGAACAACACCGCTGAAATCGTTCAGACGGGCGATCAAATGCAGGCCGCGGTGTTCCAGGATCAGGCGGGGGACGCCAGGGCGGGCGTCCATCAAAGTCTGGGCGCCCGGGACGGCGCGACGATCTATCAGGATGCGGCGACCAGCGTTCAGGCCGAAATCCGGCAACAGGGCAGCGACAACAGCCAGGATATCCGCCAGCTGGGGGCGGCGCATGTCGCAACCATTGTCGTGATCGGCGACAACAACCGGAACACGGGCGCGCCAATCCCTCCGGAGACGGTTTTTCAACAGGGAACCGCACACCAGGCGACCATTGCGATTACCGGTAGCGCCAACCAGGTGTCCAGTTACCAGACCGGCGCCAATGGACAAGCGACGTTGACGCTCAATGGCGGCGGCAACCAGGCGAGCGCCTACCAGTCGGGCGATCGCCATTCGCTGGGTCTCACGCTGACGGGTAATGCCAACCAGAACGACCTGCGGCAAAGCGGAACGGCGCATGTCGCCAGCGTCGCCGTCAGCGGCGATCGCAATACGCTCGAGTTGCTTCAGGCGGGTAATGGCGATGACGCCACGCTTTCGATCGGCGGCAGTGACAACAATGTTCAGATCGACCAGTCGGGGTCGCAGTCGAAGGTCGCCGAATTGCTTTCGGGCGACGCCAATATCAGCAGCATCACGCAGCGCGGCGATCAATCGACCGTCAACCTGTCCATCAACGGCCTCGCCAACAAGGCGACGATCATCCAGGGCGAGGCCGGCGCGCTGGGCAATGTTGTCGATGTCATCCAGATCGGCGCCAACAATGTGGCCGATGTTTCCCAGACAGGTGGGAATAACAACAGTGCTTCGATCTGGCAGGAAGGCGATCGAAACCAGGCGCTGATCAGCACATCGGGCAGCGACAACCAGGTCACGATCAAGCAGACGGGTAATGATCATTCGATCAGCATCGTCCGCACCGGAGCGGGGAACATCATTTCCGTGACCCAGCAATGACGCAGAGGAATTTACACGGCTTTGTCAGGGATTTCGGGCGAAATCCCGCGAAGTCTGTAGATGTGCCGAGGTCGGCAAGACCTATTGACTGAAAACCAACGAGGTAGTTACAAACCATGAACCTGAAACCCACAACACTGGCGCTGGCGATACTCGCCGTCACGGCGGGAGCCGCGCACGCCGGCGGGAACTCACTGATCCTGAACCAGAACAACACCGATCCGGATCCGCAGAAAAGAGAGCGGGCCGATATCGTGCAGATTGGCGGCAAGATGAAGATGGACATTAGCCAGACAGGGCACTCCGATGGCGTGGATGCGCGGCAGACCGGCGCGGATCACACCATGACCCTGACCCAGAATGGCAACAATAACGGTATCCAGGCCGACCAGATCGGCGGGACGGGCAACGCCATGACGGTCTCGCAGACCGGCGTTGACAATCGCGCGCTGACCCAGCAGGGCAAACGCGCCGCCAACGGCGCGCAGGCCGTCGAATCAGGCGCGGGCAACATCATGTCCCTGACGCAGAACGGTACGATCAACGACGCGACGCTGTCGCAGTCGGGACTGTCCGCCAACGCCAATACGGCCAATGTTTCCCAAAGCGGCAACGCCAACGCCATTGTCACCGACCAGGATAACGCGGCCAATTCAGCCCTGGATGTCGTTCAGACCGGCGACGACAATAGCGTCGCGGTGTATCAGACCAACGCCTCGGCGGCGACCGCGAACATTCAGCAGATTGGCAACGGAAACGGTCACGCGGTGACCCAGGATGGATCGGGACTCGGCGCGCGCATCAGCGTCAATGGCGATCGCAACGCCAATTTCGATCCGGCTGGCGCGGTCTATCAGCAGGGAACCGGGCTCAACGGGCAGATCGACGTGGTCGGTAATGATAACCGGACTTCGATTTACCAATCGGCTCAGGCAGACGGTTTTTCCGCGATCAATGTTCAGGGTAACCTCAACGATGTCTACACCGGGCAGCAGAATGCCTCGAACACGACGGCTCGGGTGGATGTTGTCGGCGACAGTAACAAGGTTGTTAGTAGTCAGACCAATTTTTCAGGTGGGCTCGCTACGGTAACCGTTGGTGGCAATGCCAATCAGCTCAGTGTTGGTCAGGATGGAACAGACATGACCGCCAATGCTGTCGTCAGTGGTTCTCGGAATGCGGTTGGCATCACCCAGAATAGCCCTGGCGCCGGGTCGAAAGACAATACGGACATCAATGTCAATGGTAATGACAACGTTGCCTCGGTAATTCAGAGCGGAGCTACGACCAGCGAAACCTTGATGGGCGTTACCGGAAATCTGAATACCAGCGACGTCGACCAGATTGCGAGCGTGGCGAGTAGTGTCAACGTTACCATCAATGGAGATTCAAACACCAGCTATGTTCGCCAGAAAAGCGGCGATTCCATGAGCGCCCGGCTAACGATTACCGGATCCCAGAACAAGGCCAAGGCGACCGCTGCCGGTTCTTATGGAAACGCTTCCGATACTAACATCCAGGGAGACAGCAACGATTTCAGTCTGAAGCAGGATAACACTGGACTGCCGCTCGGAAGCTTTGCGGCAACCGCGATCAGTGGATCTGGAAATATCGTTGGTCTGGAGCAAACGGCGGCGACCGCCACGGATATGAATACCACGATCGGCGGTAACGGCAATACCGTTTCCCAGATCCAGAACAACGTCAGCGGCGCGAAAATGACGACGACGATCAGCGGCGACGCCAACGGCGTCAACCTGCTTCAGGATACCCAGGGCGGAGAAATCACCCTCGGCGTCACCGGAACCGGAAACACCGTCAGCCTGGCGCAGAAAGGGGATGGCGGCATTCCGGGCGGCCACATCGCCTCCATCACCCAGCAAGGCAACGGCAACAGCTTCAACGGCGTCCAGGATGGCGCGCTGAACGCGTTGACCGTACAGCAACTCAGCGATGGCAATACGATCTCGCTGAACCAGACGGGCACCGGAAACCTGGCCAATATTTATCAGCAGTAGTTACACAACCGGAAAGGACCGGGCTCCCATGGGAAACCGTGGGAGCCTTTTTTATGGCGCCACGGCAAGTTTTTACAATGCAGCCATCGGCGAAAAAGACGCGCGGCCTGAACGGGGTCTTCCTGGTCGCAAGCCGTATATTGTTCGCATTCTCCTGTAATTCCCGGCGGGGGCGACGGTCGAATTTCCAATGGCGTCAATAAATCTCCCCGACGGTTGAGCTAGGCTCGGGGCTTCGCGTCAATCGATAATCGGAAATGGACAGACAAAAAGGACCGGTACAAGGCCGGAAAGCATGGCCAATGGTTGCGCTGATGACGATGACCGTTTCGGGCGTCGCGTCGGCGGGAGAGAATCCGCCGGGCCAGTCCGACGCGCATCTCTATGTTGGCGCGGGGCTGGGGATGACGCATTTGTCCACCGAATTCGCCAACGCCAAACGTTCCCTGATCACCGATACCCCACCCAGCGGATCAGTATTCGCGGGCGTGTATCTCAGTCCGCACATCAGTATCGAGGCCTCCGCCACCGTGGCCGACAGCGCCGCGGTCGGGCAGGATCGGCGCGTGATTGGCGACTACGCTTATCGCGACTATGGCGTGTCGGCGCTGGCCTATCTGTACCGCCAGGAGGATGGTAAGCCCCGGTCGGGGCCTTCGGCCCGGGAGGGTTTGTCGGCTTTCGCGCGACTGGGCGCTGGATACAAGGATCCTGAGTCGGCGCTGGCGTCTCGCGAGGCCCGGCATCGTCATCTGACCGCCGGTTTTGGCGCGGAATACGGTTGGTCTGGTGGAGTGGGCGCCCGTGCGGAGGTGACCTTCATGGATAACGACGCCCGCCAGTTGCGGGTCAGCCTGCTGAAACGCTTCGAGATGGGGGCGCCGGCCTTCGGGGCGCGCAAGAATGCGAACGCCGGGGGCTTGCCGGAACAGATCTGGAGCAATCGCTTCTATATCCGTTTTCCGACCCTCTATTTCAGCGACAATGACCCGCGCAGCCCCCTCGGGCGCGAGGCTCAGCGTCGGCTGGATGAGTTGGCCAAACAGTTGCTCCGGGCGCCAGGCCTGGAGATCGAGGTTCGCGGACATGCCGACAGCCTCGGCAGTTTGAGAGAGGGGTTGAGTCTATCCCGTCGGCGGGCGATTACCGTGTCGCGCTACCTGCAATCCAAGGGCATCCGGGGCAACCGGTTGCACATCCGGGCCTACGGGAATTCCGATCCGGTTCTGTCGCCGGACGGACAGCCCGCGCCGGCGCGCAACCGGCGGGTGGATTTCGCGATTTTCAGCCCCCACGCCCGGAAGATGGCGGCCCGAAAGTGAAATTCCGCCAATCCGAGCCGACTCCCAATTGCCTCGCTCATCTCGTCATTCCGGGCTGAGTGGAGCGAAGACCCGGAATCCAGAACGAGGCGCTGGATTCCCGCTTTCGCGGGAATGACGAGGCGGGTGGGGGGCTTTGGACCCGCTTGACCAAACGGCATTGCGACGCGCCTCATCTCGCAATACAGGGTGCGAGCGTTTCCGCAACTATTGATGCTTCCCGAAAAAACCTTTCCAGCGCTTGAATCCGCGCGGCGCTGGTTCGTCCGGCGTTTTCAATTCGACGGGTTTGACTTGGGAAATGGTCCAGCCGGGCAGCGTCCGTGTTCCGCTGGAACCGCAGACCATGCCGAGATTGTGCGGGTCGTAGATCTTGACGAAGCCGGGATTGGTCGGATTGTCGGCGTAGACGATGCCGCAATAGTCCTCCTTGTGTTCCTGGCGCAGGGTGGCGTCGATGTCGAGCAGGAACTTGTGGACGGCCTGGCTGTCCCAAGGCTCTTCGGGCGGCGGTTCGCCGATGGTGTAGATGTACCAGTTGTCGCCGGCGCGTCCGTGAATGGCGGCCCACAGTTGGTCGAGGTCATCCCATTTTCGGATGGCGATCAGTTTGCCGTCGAAGCGTTCCAGGTAGCCGATTTCCTGTGTGGAGTCGGGTGAGTCCCCGTCGCCCTTGCGCGGTTCGGAGGCTCTCGCCGAAACGGATTGTTCGCGCGCTGGATCAACGGGCTTCGCGGATTGGGCCGCCCCCGCCGCAGCCTGGGTGGGCTCGGGATCGGGCTGGTCATTGATCCGGGCGCCTGTCGTGGCGTCTCCGCCCGCGAGTTCGGTTTCCGGGGAGGCCGCGCGGCGTCCTGAAAACCAGCGTAGCAGCGACCCGCCCTTCGAGGACTCATCCGGGACGCTGGATGGCGCGGCGAGGGACAGCACCCAGTCTTCGCTCTGACCGCCATTGAGGGAGAGGTCGCTGTGCAGCCGGACAAAGGTCGGCCGGATAGCGTCGTCGACCTCGATGCGAGGCGTCTGGCCCGCGTCGAACGAGCGCCGGATCAGCGTATCGCATCGGACGATGAATTCCTGGACATGCGCCTCGTCGGCCGGGGCGTCGGGGAGGGCGGAGCTCCCCAAGTCGCTGATATACCAGTTCTGGTCGGCGCGATCCGAGAGGCTGGCCCAGAAATCATCCAGCGCTTCGGGTTTGTCGATAAGTTGCAGGGGGCTATTGAGCAGCCTTTGAAATTGGTCCTGTTGTTTCAT
>DRPO01000193.1 GCA_011330835.1 Gammaproteobacteria bacterium
CAGGCTGATCGTTACATAGCCGAGCTGGACTCGTGCTTTGAAACACTGTCATCCAACCCCAAGCTGGGCCGCGAACGTCATGACATCAAGACGGGCTACCGCAGTTTCCCCGTCGGGGCGCACGTCGTGTTTTATCGCATCACAAATTCAGGCATCGAAATCATCGGGATCCCGCATCAGCGAGAAGATCCAATAAACCATATTGATCAGATATCCTGATCATTCTTCTGTCGTTCCCGCGAACGCCCGAATCCAGAAAGCAACCACCTGCCTCGGAGAAAGAACCCCCGCTCGCCGGGCTGACGCCCGGCATCGCGGGTGGGCCGGCAGGAGGCCGGCGCTCCCAGACAAGGTCAGGCCTTGCCTTGCAGTTGCTCGACGACGGCTTCGTTTTCCAGGGTGGAGGTGTCCTGGGTGATTTCCTCGTTGTTGGCGATGGCGCGCAGCAGGCGGCGCATGATTTTGCCGGAGCGGGTCTTGGGCAGGCCGTCGGCGAAGCGAATGTCGTCGGGCTTGGCGATGGGGCCGATTTCCCTGGCGACCCAGTCGCGCAGTTCCTTGATCATGGCGTCGGCGGCGTCGCCGACGGGGCGCTCGCCCTTGCAGATGACGAAGGCGACGATGGCTTCGCCCTTGATGTCGTCCTTGCGACCAACGACGGCGGCTTCGGCAACCTTGTCATGCGCCACCAGGGCGGATTCGACTTCCATGGTGCCAAGGCGGTGGCCGGAGACGTTGAGCACGTCGTCGATGCGTCCCATGATCCAGAAGAAACCGTCTTCGTCGCGCCGCGCGCTGTCGCCGGCGAGGTAGTATTTGCCGTCGAACATGGGCCAGTAGGTGTCGATGTAGCGCTGGTCGTCGCCCCAGATGGTGCGCAGCATCGAGGGCCAGGGCTTTTTGATGACCAGGTAGCCGCCGGCGTTGTCGGGAACGCTGTTGCCCTGTTCGTCCACCACGTCGGCGGCGATGCCGGGCAGGGGCTGGGTGCAGGAGCCGGGCTTGAGCGGCGTGGCGCCGGGCAGCGGGGCAATCATGTGGGCGCCGGTTTCGGTCTGCCACCAGGTGTCGACGATCGGGCAGCGTTCCTTGCCGATGACTTCGTGGTACCAGATCCAGGCCTCGGGGTTGATCGGCTCGCCGACGGTGCCAAGCAAACGCAGTTTCGACAGGTCGTAGCTGTTGGGGATGTCGTCGCCGAGACGCATCAGGGCGCGGATCGCGGTCGGCGCGGTGTAGAAGATGGTGACGGCGTGATCCTGGCAGATTTTCCAGAACCGGCCGCCATCGGGCCAGGTCGGCGCGCCTTCGTACATCACCTCGGTGGCGCCGATGGCCAGCGGCCCGAAGGCGACGTAGGTGTGGCCGGTAATCCAGCCGACATCGGCGGTGCACCAGAAGACATCGTCGTCCTGAATGTCGAAGACCCACTGGCAGGTGACGATGGCGTTGATCAGATAGCCGCCGGTGGAGTGCTGGATGCCCTTGGGCTTGCCGGTGGAGCCGGAGGTGTAGAGCAGAAACAGCGGATGCTCGGCGTCCACCCATTCCGGCTCGCACTGATCCGCCATGCCGGAGACGGCGTCGTCCCACCAGATGTCGCGACCGTCCCGCATGGCGACGTCGTGGCCCGTGCGGCGCAGCACGATGACCTTCTCCACCGAGTGCTCGCCGTCGGACAGCGCTTCATCGGTCGCCTGCTTGAGTTCGACGATCTTGCCGCCGCGATGGGCGCCGTCGGCGGTGATCACCATTTTCGCGCCGGCGTCCTTGATGCGGTCGGCCAGCGCCTGCGAGGAGAAGCCGCCGAACACGACCGAGTGGATCGCGCCGATGCGCGCGCAGGCCTGCATGGCGATCACGGCCTCGGGCGTCATCGGCATGTAGATGATGACCCGGTCTCCCTTGCCGACGCCGTTGTCCTTGAGCGCGTTGGCGAACTGGCAGACTTCGGCGTGCAGCTCGCGGTAGGTGATATGGCGCGTGTCGCCTTGCTCGCCCTCGAAGATGAGGGCCGTCTTGTCGCCGCGAGTTTCCAGATGGCGGTCCAGGCAGTTCCAGGAGACGTTGAGCTTGCCGTCGGTAAACCAGCGGTAGTGCGGCGCGTTCGACTCATCCAGCGAGACGGTGAAGGGCGTTTGCCAATCGATCTCGTTGCGCGCGAGGTCGCCCCAGAAACCGGCGTGATCCGCCTCGGCGGCGTCGCGCAGCGCCTGGAGCTTGTCCGGCGTGACGCGCGCCTTTTGCGCGAACTCCGCGGGCGGCTCGAAGACGCGGTTTTCCTGAAGGATGGAGTCGATATTCTTGCTCATGTTGGTCTCCTGTTTCTGCTGGTTGGGGGTATGTCGGACTATAGCTTCAAATCGTCCGCGCCGCGAAAGCGAAGCAGCCGGGCCACGGGCTCATGCGGCTTCATCAACAACGGGCAGAGGCGGCGGAAGATCTCGCCCGTCATGCGCACGTCGCCCGCCGCGCTGTGCCGCCCGGCGGCGTCGATGGACAACTGCCGGGCGACCTCGTCCAGCGTGTAATGCCCCAGTTGCTGGGTATATTCCAGAAAAAGCACCATGGTATCCACCACCGGATTGACCAGCGGCCGATGCCCGACGCCGCGCAGACCCATATTGAGAAAACGCAGATCGAAACCGATATGGTGGCCCACCATCACCGCGCCCCGCAAAAACGCTTCGATCTGATCGACCAGATCGGAGAAACGCGGCGCGTTGACGACATCCGCGTCGCGGATGCCATGAATCGCGGTGGCCGTTTGGGGAATCGCCCGCTCCGGGTTGACCAGCGAAACGAATTGCCGCCCCGTGGCCGCCAGCCCCGAGTATTCCGCCATCGCGACCGACACGATCGAATCGCCGGCATAGGCGTTCAAACCGGTTGTTTCCAAATCGACAACGACAAAGCGCGTCCGTTCCACCGGCTGCCGCAACAGTTGCTTGCGCCGCCGGGCGTTGTCGCGCAGCGTTCTGGGATTGACGGCGCTGACCAGTTGCCGCAGGCGATCGCGCATCGCTACAGCTCCAGCACGCCGGCGGCGGCGTGCATCTCGTCCTGCAGGGTCTTGATGGCCCGCATCGACATGCGCAGCGATTCGCGGCTGATATCGGTCAGCTCGTCCACGGCCACCGTCTTGTCC
>DRPO01000194.1 GCA_011330835.1 Gammaproteobacteria bacterium
GACAGGATTTACCGTGTCAACCATTATTTTCACCTTTATTTCCCCAAGCCGTTTCGACAACCAACAACCATCGCCTTCACGACCGAGGGAGGCGGGATTATAGAGCGAAACCGTTCGGTGTCAACTCCCGCGATCCCGACCCCTGATCAGCCCGTCGGGGCGATCGTTTCGACCCGCGCCAGCTCAGGGGAGGGCGCATTATAGAGAGTCGAAACCCGATGTCAACACATATTTCCGTTTTTGTCGCTTCCGGTCGAGGCCAAGCCTGCCCCAGTAAAAACAATCTGGGGATTAAACCCAGGAATTCAATACCTTACTCATTCATCACTTTCCAGCAGCACCTTGGCGATGCGACGCTTGCCGACCTGCACAACGCAGTCCTTTCCCGGCTTGAGCACCAACCCCCGATCCTCGACCCTCGCGCCATCGACCTTGACCGCGCCCTGCTTGAGCATGCGCAGTCCTTCGGAAGTGCTCTGCACCAACCCGGCGGCCTTGAGGACGTTGGCGATCGGCAACCCTTCGCCCACCTCGATGCGCTTCTCGGGGATCTCGTCCGGCAGGCGGCCTTTCTGGAAACGCTCGATAAACGCTTGCTGCGCCTTCTCTCCCGCCCCGGGCCCGTGAAAACGCGCGACAATCTCCCTGGCCAGTTCGAATTTGACATCGCGGGGATTGCGGCCCGCGCCGATTTCGTCACGCAGTTGGTCGATTTCCGCCGTCGGTCGAAAGCTCAGAAGCTCGAAATAGCGCCACATCAGCTCGTCGGAAATCGACATGATCTTGCCGAACATCTCGTCCGGCGGTTCATCGATCCCGATGTAGTTCCCCAGGGATTTCGACATCTTGTTGACGCCATCCAGCCCTTCGAGCAGCGGCATGGTCATCACCACCTGCGGCGTCTGACCAAAAGCCTCCTGAAGTTGACGCCCCATCAGCAGATTGAACTTCTGGTCGGTGCCTCCCAGCTCCACGTCCGCTTCCAGAGCCACCGAGTCGTAACCCTGAATCAACGGATACAGGAATTCGTGGATCGCTATCGGCTGACCGGACTTGTAACGCTTGCTGAAGTCGTCCCGCTCCAGCATGCGCGCCACCGTGGACCGAGACGCCAGTTTGATCAGCTCCGCCGGCGACATCTGGTTCATCCAGCGCGAATTGAACTCGACCACGGTGCGCTCGGGATCAAGGATCTTGAAGATCTGCTCCTTGTACGTCACCGCGTTGGCCGCCACCTCCTCTTCCGTCAGGGGCGGTCGGGTGGCGCTCGTACCGGACGGGTCTCCAATCAGTCCGGTGAAGTCGCCGATCAGGAAGACCACCTGATGGCCCAGATCCTGGAACTGACGCAGCTTGTTGATCAGCACCGTGTGCCCCAGATGCAGATCCGGCGCCGTCGGATCGAACCCCGCCTTAATCGTGAGCTGCTTGCCGGAAAGCAGCTTTTTGTCCAACTCCGCCTCGACAAGGATCTCTTCAACCCCGCGCCTGATCAGCGCTTGCTGATCGCGATCAATCGACATAGTCATCCCTCATAATCAAACCTGCGTCACTCATTGGCATGAACATTCCTGAAAAAAATCAATCGATATTGAATGTACCAGAATTCAGCTTTAGAAACTTCGTCGCCGAAAATGACCAGCACATCCCATCCCCCCCTCTCTCGGGCCTCCCACGTCAACGAGCGTCGCGGGTTGACGCATACAGGATTATTTCTTAGTCTTCCGATCACAACATCAAAATCTTTTTATAACGATGATTTATCATAGAGACTTGAAAAAGAACATTAGAAACGAAGTCTCGCTCAAAGGCTCTCGGAAAGAAAGCCAATCCTGGCTACCCCATTTCCTGGCGGCCGCGATCGGCGTCTCCCTGCTCGGCGTCGTCCTGGCGGCCACGCAAGACCCGGCCCCTCGCCAACGTCTCGATGTCTCGGTCGCCCAAGAACTGAAAACCGTCGCCAGCGCCCCCATCGCGGCCCAGCCCACTCAAGCCGACGACTGGGTGGACTACACCATCCAACCGGGAGACAGCGCCTCGGTCATCTTCGACAAGTACCAAATCCACCGCGCCCTGCTGGAACTCAACGAAATCCCGCTGGTAAAAAAGGTGCTGGCCAACATCCATCCAGGCAAAACCCTCTCGATGAAGCTGGGCTGGAACGGGTTACAGGAACTGAAATATCCTCTCAGCGAAACCCGACATCTGACCGTCACCCGAGCGGGCGACCATTTCTCCGCGAAAACCATCGAAAAACCCGTTGAGGTTCGTCGCCTTTCCGCCAGCGGCGTCATCGACAGCTCACTCTTCCTGGCCGGGAAACGGGCAGGGATATCGGACTCCCTGATTATGCAACTGGTCGGCATATTCGCCTACGATATCGACTTCGCGCTCGACATCCGCCAGGGAGACCGCTTCGATATCATCTACGACGAGCGTTACGCCGACGGCAAACCCCTGAAAAAATCAGGTCCGATCCTCGCGGCGCGTTTCACCAATCGCAACAAGACCTACACCGCCTTCCGATTCACCGACAAGAACGGCAAAACCGGTTATTACGACGACGAGGGGCGCAGCAACCGCAAAGCCTTCATTCGCACCCCAGTCAAGTTTTCGCGGATCAGCTCCTTCTTCAACCCCAAGCGCAAGCACCCCATCCTGCACACCATTCGCGCGCACAAGGGCGTCGACTACGCCGCGCCCATCGGCACACCCGTCAAGACAACCGCCAATGGGACCGTCCGCTTCGTGGGCCGCAAGGGCGGCTATGGCAACGTCGTCGTCATCAAGCACTTCGGCGGCTACAGCACGCTGTACGCCCATCTGTCCAAATTCAAAAAGGGCCTCAAGCGCGGCAAACGGGTCAAGCAGGGCGACGTCATCGCCTACGTGGGGAAAACCGGTCGAGCCACCGGCCCGCATCTCCATTACGAATTCCGCGTCAACGGCAAGCACAAGGACCCGCTCAAGGTTCGCCTGCCCAACGCCCCCTCCCTGGCCGGCGGCGACCTGAGTGCATTCAAGGCGCAAACCCAACCGCTTCTGGTGCAACTGAAAACACTGTCCTCCAGCCAGCTTGCCACCATCGAGTAAAGTGACAAAGCCCCCGTACCTCGGGATGATGTCCGGCACCAGCATGGATGGTGTCGACGCCGTCATCGCGCGGTTCCCGGAAAACAAAGTGGACATCATCGGCTCAACATGGAGCGCCTACCCGGAAACACTCAAGACCCGGCTCAACGCGCTGGTGGAGCCAGACTGGCGAGGATCCCTGGCCGACATTCAGGACCTCGATCACCAGGTCGGCCAGTTTCACGCCGCGATCGCCGCCGAACTCATCTCCCGGACAGGCGTCCATCCCCACGCCATCGGCTATCACGGACAAACCATCCACCATCAACCCGACGCGGCCTGCCCAAACTCCTGGCAGCTTGGCGACCCCAACCTGATCGTCGCCGCGACCGGCGTCACCACCATCTGCGACTGGCGACGCCGCGACATCGCGCTCGGCGGACAGGGGGCCCCGCTGACGCCGGTTTTCCACGCGCGAATCTTTCGCGAGCAACGCCCCGTGGGCGTGCTGAACCTGGGCGGCATCGCCAACCTCACCGTCATTCCGCCAGACCCCGGCGCCCCGGTTATCGGCTTCGATTGCGGCCCCGCCAATACGCTGATCGACCTCTGGAGCCGCCAACACGATCGCGGCGACTACGACGCCGATGGCGCCTGGGCCGCCTCGGGCAACGTCAACGACACGCTACTCCAACGCCTGCGCGCCGATCCGTATTTTCAGCGCCCCCCGCCCAAGAGCACGGGCCGGGAACACTTTCACCGGCAATGGCTCTCCCAACGCCTTCACGGCCTGGAGGTCCCCGCCGAGGACGTTCAGGCCACGCTGACCGAACTGACCGCCGTCACCATTGTCGACGCCCTCGAATCCTGGGCTCCCGACGTTCGGAAAATCCACCTTTGCGGCGGCGGCGCATACAACCCCTATCTGGTCGAACGGCTGCAAAGCCTCGGCGGATCCCGCCACTGGCAAAGCACCGCGCTCGCCGGCATCCCGCCCGACAAGGTCGAAGCAATCGCCTTCGCCTGGTTCGCCAGCCAGACCATCGACCAAAGACCGCTGCCCCTCGCGTCAATCACCGGAGCGCGCTCCGACGGCGTCGCCGGCGCGATTTACACACCCTGAACGGGGCATTCCCGGGCGAAGCGGCTCAGCCTCATGATTGTGCTAAATTGCGCCACTCGAAGCGGTGCAGACCCTACGGTTCAACCATGAAAATCCAGTGGTATCCCGGCCACATGCACAAGGCCGGCAAGGAAATGCGCAA
>DRPO01000195.1 GCA_011330835.1 Gammaproteobacteria bacterium
AACCCGCATCAGGGCGCAGCCTTTTTTGTCGAAGCCAGTGAGAAGGGCGAAGCCAACATCGCAACGGCGAAACAGCTGCAGGGCAAAGAGTTGTCCTACAACAATATCGGTGACACCGATGCCGCCCTCGAGTGCGTCAAGCAATTCACGGCGCCCGCCTGCGTCATCGTCAAGCACGCCAACCCCTGCGGCGTCGCGGTCGGCGCCAACCTGCTGGAAGCCTATGACCGCGCTTTCACCACCGACCCGACCTCCGCTTTTGGCGGCATCGTCGCCTTCAACCAGCCGCTGGACGAAGGCACCGCAAGGGCCATCGTCGAGCGGCAATTCGTCGAGGTCATCATCGCGCCCGGCGTCAGCGCGGGCGCCCGCGAGGCGGTGGCCGCGAAGAAGAACGTCCGCCTGCTGGAATGCGGAGAATTCACCGAGGCCGATCCCGCCGCGCTCGACTACAAGCGCGTCAACGGCGGACTGCTGGCGCAGCAAAGAGATCTCGGCATGGTCGATCGCGCCGACTTGAAAATTGTCACCCGGCGCGCCCCCAGCGACGCGCAACTGGACGACCTGCTGTTCGCCTGGAAGGTCGCCAAATTCGTCAAGTCGAACGCCATCGTCTACGCCCGCGACGGCCAGACCATCGGCGTCGGCGCCGGTCAGATGAGCCGCGTCTACTCGGCCAAAATCGCCGGCATCAAGGCCCGGGATGAAAACCTCGAAGTGCGCGGCTCCGTCATGGCCTCCGACGCCTTCTTCCCCTTCCGCGACGGCATCGACGCCGCCCATGAAGCCGGTATCAGCGCGGTCATCCAGCCCGGCGGCTCCATGCGCGACGAGGAAGTCATCGCCGCCGCCGACGAGCATGACATGGCGATGGTGTTCACTGGCATGCGTCACTTCCGGCACTGACCGCCCCGCCCACAAGCGAACGACGGTAAAGCTCCGGAGACGCCAGCAGACACGCCAGCCATCGCCCGCGAGCGATTTCAGGCAGCGCGGGCTCTTCAAGCCCGTGTTCCCGGGTCATTTGCGAGCGATGCGCGCCCAGCGCGGCCTGCTTCCTTTCCCGCCAGGCGCGGGCATCGATTCTGGCCATTCGAGTCGGAAAAAGCCCCTTGAGCAGATCCCTGAAATCCTCGATACGGCCTTTCAGGCCAAGCTCCGGCGACGCGACGACGGGATACCGGTACCAGAACCAGATGGGCGCTTCATGAAGCCGCCACGACTGACCGGTTTGCTCGCAGGCGCTCAGCACCGCCCGGGTTGTCGCCTCATGATCGGGGTGCCCATCGTCCCGGAAAGGCGCGTAGAGCTCAAAACCGGCGCGATCCGTTAGCAGGCGAAACACCGATTCGGCGGCGGCTCCCGAAGACGCCTCCAGGTCGCCATCGGGAAAGTCGAGAAAGACAATATCCGCTTCATCCACGCCCAGGGCCGCGCAGGCGGCAATGGCTTCCCGGCGGCGCAGCGCGACAACATCATCCACCTTCAGTTTCGACGCGGAGCCGTCCGTCATGTACACAACGGTTACCGGCGTTCCCCGCGCCCGCTTCATGGCGATAGCGCCGCCCGCGATCAAGGTCTCGTCATCGGGATGAGGCGCGAAAACAATGGCGGGACGGCTGGCGACCTCCTCCGCGGGCAATTCCCGGGAGAACAGGCCAATGAGCCCGCGAACAACCTCCGGGAGCCCCATTCAAGCCTCGACCTGATCCGCGTCATCGGCGGAACCGGGAACCGCCGGATGCTTGTCCTGAACGGGCCAGGCGTTGATCACCGCCTGGATCAGGGTCGCCAACGGAATCGCGAAAAAGACGCCCCAAACCCCCCAGACGCCCCCAAAGAACAGCACGGCGGCGATAATCGCCACGGGGTGAAGATTGACCGCTTCGGAAAACAGCAGCGGCACCAGCAGATTGCCATCGATGGCCTGGATGACCGCGTAGGCGAACAGGACATAACCCAGGTCCCAGGAAAAGCCCCACTGGAAAAAGGCGATCAGAGCCACGGGCACCGTGGCGACAGCCGCGCCGACGAATGGAATAATCACCGACAACCCAACCACCACCGCCAGCAGCATCGCGTAATGGAGCTCCAGCAGCGAAAAAGTAATATATGTCACCAGCCAGACCAGCAGGATCTCAACCAGTTTGCCGCGCATGTAGCCGGCGATTTTCTCGTTCATCTCCCGCCAGACCTGCATCGACAGTCCCCGGTCGCGAGGCAGAAAGCTCCCCGCCCAGTCGAAAATCTTCTGCTTGTCCACCAGCAAAAAGAAGATCAGCACCGGCACCAGCACCATGTACACCAGAATGGTCAGCAGGTTCACCACGGAACTGATGGATAAGCTGACCACCTTTTGACCGAACGATCCCAGCTCGGAGCGAATCTGGCTGATGACCGAAATCACGTCTTCACGGGTAATGAACTCGGGATAGCGTTCCGGCAACTGCAACAGCAACGCCTGCCCCTTGTTGGCCATCTGCGGCACTTCCGAGAAGAACTGCCCCGCCTGACGGATCAGCAGCGGCAACAGCCACACCATCACCGCCAGCAAGACGCTCAAAAACAGCA
>DRPO01000196.1 GCA_011330835.1 Gammaproteobacteria bacterium
CCGGCAACACCTTGTCCGACAGGTAACTGGCCAGCATCATGGGCATCGCCAGCTTCATCAGCTCCGAGGGCTGGAAGCGGATGAAGCCAAGGTCCAGCCAGCGCTGCGCACCCTTGCCGATCTCTCCGAACAGCATCACCGCCAGCAACAGGCCGACCACCCCCAGATAAAAGCCCAGCGACAGCTTCTTGAGCAGGCGCAGCGGCAGGTTTGCCATCACCAGCAGCAACAGCCAGGCCAGCCCCAGGCGCATGCCCTGGCGCAGCACTCGGTCGAGATCACCGCCACTGGCGCTGTAGAGGATCAGCATGCCCGCGCCCGAGAGCAGCAACAGCAGGAACACCAGCAGCGGATCGAGACGGAAGGCATCGAGCAGTCGTCGCGAAAGCGACTGATGGTCGCGGTTGTTTTCCCAACTCATTCCTGGTCCGCCCCGCCGCCGGGTTGATCGCCGGCTTTCGATTCCGTTTTCAGGCGGCCCTGGTCGTCAAGCAGCCAGGCATCCATGATGCGTCGCGCAATCGGCGCGGCGGTGGAGCCGCCATGCTCGCCGTTCTCCACGATGACCGCTACCGCGATGCGTGGGTCGTAAGCTGGCGCAAAGGCCACGAACAGAGCGTGATCACGCAGGTGTTTTGGAATCTTCTCGGAATCGTATTCCTCGTCCTGCTTGATGCCAAAGACCTGGGCGGTGCCGGTCTTGCCGGCGATCTTGTATTTCACGCCCTCTCCGGCGAGGCGGGCCGTGCCCCGCGGCCCGTGGACCACGTTGACCATGCTATTCACAACGGTCTTCCAGTTGCTGTCGCGCTTGAGCTTGTAGTCATCCAGTTCCTCGGGTTCGATCACCCGCTCTTCCCGCTCGCTGACATACTCGATGGACTTCACCAGGTGCGGCTTGAAGCGCTTGCCCTTCATCGCCAGCGCTCCGATGGCGCTGGCGAGTTGCAGTGGCGTCGCGCTGAAGGCCCCCTGCCCGATCCCGGTGATCAGGGTTTCTCCCGGGTACCAGGCCTGGCCGCGCACGCGCCTTTTCCACTCGCGCGAGGGCATCAGCGCCGGCCGTTCGCCGGTGGTGTCGATACCGCTGCGCCGGCCAAAACCGAAGGCGGCCATGAAATCCGCCATGCGGTCGATGCCGAGGCGGTAGGACAGATCGTAGAAATACACATCGCAGGATTGGGTGATGGCGTCGCCGAGCTTGATCGGGCCGTGACCGGTCTTCTTCCAGTCGCGATACTTGCGGTCGTCGATCGGCAGCTGGTAATAACCGGGGCAGAATACCGTTTTGCCCGGCGTGGTCACGTTGTATTCGAGTCCGGCAAGTCCGAACAGCGGCTTGGTCGTCGAACCCGGCGGATAATGGCCGGTCAGCGCGCGGTTGAACAACGGGCGGTCGAGCGATTCGCGCAGGGCCTTGTACTCCTTGAAGCTGATGCCGTTGACGAACAGGTTGGGGTCGTAATTCGGCATGCTTACCAGCGCCAGCACCTCGCCGTTGCGCGGATCCAGCGCCACCAGCGCCCCGCGTTCCTTGCCGATCAGTTTCTCGCCCAGCGCCTGCAACCGGACATCGATGGTCAGACGCAGGTTGTTGCCGGGCAAGGGCGGTTCTTCCTCCAGCACGCGCAGGGTACGACCGGCGGCATTGACTTCCACCCGCTGCAGCCCCACCTCGCCGTGCAATTCCTGCTCGTAGTATTTCTCCAGACCGAGCTTGCCGATATGGCTGGTGCCGGCGTAACTGGATTCCTCCAGATCGTTCAGGTCCTTTTCGTCGATGCGACCGACATACCCCAGCACATGCACTGCCAGCGGACCTTTCGGATAGTAGCGGGTCAGGCGCGCATTGATCTCGACGCCCTTGAACTTGTGGATGTTGACGGCCAGTCGTGCAACCTCCTCGTCGCTGAGGTTGAGCAGCAGCGGCACGCTCTCGAAGGGGCGGCGGCGACGCGACGCCTTGCGGAAGCGCTTGATCTCGGAATCGGAGATCTCCACCAGTTCGCCGAGACGGGCCAGGGTATCGTCGAGATCGTCCACCTGCTCGCGAATGATCTCCAA
>DRPO01000197.1 GCA_011330835.1 Gammaproteobacteria bacterium
CTGCCTGTTCGCGCTGCTGGCCATCAGTTCGCCGAGCCTGACGCTGCTGGCGGCGGTCATCTCCGCCGACAACCTCAGCGGCGGATTGGCGACCTCCGCCTTCATCGCCTACCTTTCCAGCCTGACCAACCAGGCCTACACCGCCACCCAGTACGCCCTGTTCAGCTCGCTGATGACGCTGCCGGCCAAACTGCTGGGCGGCTTCTCCGGGCTCATTGTCGACGCACAAGGCTACCCTTTCTTCTTCATCTACGCGGCGCTACTGGGGCTGCCGGCCATCCTGCTGGCGTACTTTCTGCTGCGCCGGGAAGTATACTCTTCTCGTGATCAATACGGCTGAAAGCTGAACATATCCGGAATTTCGCGCATGAAATCCGGCGCTTCCTTGGCCGCATCCTGACCGGCGACGCCAAACTGGTCGCCCACATCCACCGGATTGGGCACGCTGACTTCGGGGAAGCTCCATCCCGGCGGCATCTCGCCCATGCGGCTGGGCGCATTGATCATGTCTTCCCACATGTTGGCCAACCCCTCTTTCGGGCCGCCCCTGAACCAGTTGGAGGGACTGCGGCCAAACACCCCGTTGCGCCCGAAGGGCTTGCGGCCGAATGGCCCATGGTCGCGCCGACCGGGGCCATTCGCCCAGGGTGGCGGCGGGCCGTAGGGTCCCCGAGCGCCGCCCGGCGGCCTGGGCCCGCCATTGCCCGCCTGGGGCGGGGGTCGATTGTTGGCGCCGTTGCCGGAAGACTGTTTCCCCTCGTCGGGCAATTCGCCATAGAGTCTCGGGCGGCGGGGCGGCGGACGCTGCCCCTGAGGCGGCGGCAGCGGAATATTGCGCGCATTCCAGAACGGTCCGGGCGCCGGCCCCTGGGCCGGATACGGCGGCGGCGCTACGGGGGGACCCGCCTCCGGCGGGAAACGCAACCCCTCGTCGGCGCTGGCGAACGCGGGAATGACCACGGCGGCGGTCAGCGCCAGCCGCGACAAGAAGCTTCCCGCGCGGGTGGTACGCATGACCGCTACGCGAGCGGATCCATCAATATTGGTGTTTGTTTGGCTCATGCGCATAGCATACCCCTCTTGTGAATCGAGAGACAATCTCGTTGATCCGGAGCCACCGCCTGCCGCCTCGTCAGCCTCCGTTTTCCAACGCTGAGGCGCGCTCTGACCGAAGGCGCGAATATCGGGGCAGACTGGATCCCGGCGTTCGCCGGGATGACTGCTGTTTCGAAATTGCCATCTCGACGACTCCAGATGTGTCATCCCGGCGAACGCCGGGATCCAGTTCTTCAGAGCAAGCATGCTTCTCGCGACCAGGAATACCCCGTTCAGGGCAGTCGCACCCAAACGGAAACCGCTACAACGTCGATTCGGCCATGTCGGCCTCTTTTTTCAGGGCTTCCAGATCCTTGATCATCAGCTGATTGCGCTTCTTGTTGAGAATGCCCTGCGCCTTCCAGTGTTGCAGGTGCTTGTTGACGACCTGGCGCACCGAACCGACCATCCGCGCCAACACTTCATCCGAGAAGCCATTCACCAGGTGATCCTTGTGCGCGTCGCCGGACTTCCCCTGATAGCCGGAAATGCGGTTGATGTGTTTGAGAATGATCCGGCTCAGGCGGGTGGAAATATCGTACAGCACGACATTGGCGGAAAGATCTTCCTGCTCGCGGATCTTGCGGGCCAGATAGGGAAGGAACTGCTGGTTGAGCTCAGGATAGGTCCAGATCCATTTCCGCATGATCTCGATCGGCGCCGAAATCAGCCGCAGATTCGTAAACGGCGAAACAATCACGTCATGTGGTTTTCCATCCAGTAGCACGACAACATCGAAACTGTCGCCGGGATAGAGCATGTCGAGCGTGATTTCACGGCCCGTATCGGGGTTGGCGCGCCGCATTTCCAGCTGTCCGTCGAGCAGGATATAGAAGCGCTCCATCAGCAGCCGGGGATCGACGTAAATCCCCTTGGGCCACTCTTCCATGCGGAACTGTTGCGCCATCTCCTGGAGCAGCGGCGCGGGCAGCGCGGAGAAGAACCGGGACTGGCGAACCAGCACCGTGCTGGGCGAATGCGGAACGTGAACGATCTCACCTGTCATGGGGATGCGCGCCTTGAACCGGAAAACCGGAAGTGTACCACCTCCGTTGGCATCGGGCGCGGCCTGACCAACAAGAATCAGGGCAAGCGAACCCTGTCCGCCATTCCCGCCCACCTCGCCATTCCCGCCCACCCCGTCATTCCCGCGAAAGCGGGAATCCAGCGCCTCGTTCTGGATTCCGGGTCTTCGCTCCACTCAGCCCGGAATGACGGA
>DRPO01000198.1 GCA_011330835.1 Gammaproteobacteria bacterium
CAGCCGCGACCGGGCGGGCCGCCGTTCCCTGGGCCATTCCCGACGTGGGCAAGGCCCGCCTGGCCGTGCTCAGCGATAGCGACTCGCCCGACGAGGAGGTGGATCTGTTGGCCGGAATGGCGGCTCCCGACCCCTTGCCGAGCAAGGAATCCGAAGTGACGCGGTTGGCGTCCTCCGAGGCGAACGGGGCGCAATCGACCGGGCTGGCCGTGCTGGCGGACGCCGCCGCGCGAGACGAGCCGGGTTTGGCAAGCGGCTCCTCGTTGCGCGACGACATCGTCCGGATGCTCAGATCCCACGGGATCCGGGGCTTCAAGGTCAGTGTCTCGCCAGACCATGTCGTCACCCTCAAGGGCGCCAGCGCCAGCCTCCGGAAAAAGCGCAAGGCGTTGGCCCTGGTGCGCGCGCGGCGCGGCGTTACCCGCGTTCGCGACAAGATCTTCGTCTATCAGCAAACCCGTCAGAAACTGTTGAGTCTCAAATGATGCGGCTGTCCACTCATACGCTCAGGATCGGAATCTTCGTTGGCCTGTTCTCCCTGTTGTCCGGCTGCGCGGCGATCGACCGGATCGGCGCCGGCGTGCGAAACGTGCTGGATGAATTTGGCGGAAAGGGAAGGCCTCGGGGGAATGCGACTGTTTCCAGGACGTCGGGCGGAACCGTGATTCACGAGAACAAGCTGGAGGCGATTTCGTGGAGCGTCTATCCGGAAGCGCCAAAACCGGGAGAGACGGTCACCTCGGAAATCAGGCTCATCGCCTATGCGGCGGGAACGGATCCGATGGTGGATCTGACGGTCAACCGCACCCTGGTGTTCGACGGCGAACAGCTTCCTTTTGGCAGGCCTCACACCGAGCGCGTTCCCCAGGGGAACTCCGTCCTCTCCTGGGAATTCACCCTGCCCTCCGATGCCGATCCGGGACGCTACGAACTGATTACCAAGATCGTGCTCAATGGCCAATCCGAGACGTTGAAGAGCGGGTTTGTCGTGCGGTAGTCGGTGGTCTTCGAGCCTGAAACGCGTGTTTGGTCAAGGCATCAGTAGCCTGGGATTGTTGCTGGCCGCGCCGGGAAGACTGGCGCTCCAGAATCCGGACCACGAAGGTATCGAAGTGTTTCCGGAAATGGTTGTATAGCCGTCCTGGTCGCCGAGATAGCGCCAAGCCCGGTTGTAAAAAATATCGGCGGCGCTCGCCTGCTCGGGCGTACAGCCTTCGTTGCCGGAGCAGGCGCCGTTGCTGGTGACGACTTTCAGGTCGCTCCATTTCACATCATGCGTCATTGGCGCGCCAAGCATGCCCCAGGTTACCAAACCCGAGCGGGCCCGCAGCGGTATTTCGAAACAGCCTTCAATGGCGCCGCACTGGGCGCTGGTGGTCAGCGTCGGCGGTTGGCAGTCGCTGGGCAGGTCGAGAGTGACGGTTGTTCCGGAATCCTGGAATGCCCAGTAAGCCTTGCCAGGCCCCAGAGGGGCGCCGAGATTCACGAAACGATATTGCTCGCCATCAAACTCCCAGAATGACCAGTCTTTGCCTTCCTTGCCGGGGAAGTCGTCGCCGAATAGCGTTTGCAAGGTGGCATTTGGGCCCGGATCGCAAGGCAGGCTGATTTGCGCCCAGTGGTTGCTCGCCAATGAATAACCTTCCCTGTACGTTGAGCCGGGGGGAGGAAATCCACGCGATGCGTCGTCCAGCACCAAGACCCAATCATTGCCTTTTCCTTCCGCGCCGGGAGGGTCGAAACGCCGCACGCCGCCGCCGGTAAAGCCGCCGGCATTCTGTACGCTCCCGTTTTCGGCGCGATACCACCAGGCCTTCACTTGTTTTCCCGCCAGCGACGCGGTGTCGATGTCGGCCGTTTGTCCACGGGAGAAATAGACCATGATGTAACCATCGCCGCGAGTTGCGCCGAGGCCGTTGCGGTTATTGGCGATGCTGTTATCGGGGACGCGGCTGAAAAAGGGGCGGGAGAGCATCAGTTTCTTGAGATATTGCACCTGGGAAGACGCTGGCGAGTCCAGATGGGCGTATACGGCGTCGGTGTGGAACGTGCCATTGCTCCAATCGGTTCCCCAGGACCAGATTGCGTTGTGCGCGTAGCTGATGCCAAAGCTCCCCGCGAAAACGCTCCACCAGGCGGAGACGCGGGTCTGATCATCGTCAAAATTGAAACGACCGGATTCGCACCACCAGCTTTCATAACGGGGCTCCATGTTAATCACCGGCTTGGTGGGGGAGCGGTTCCAGTCGGGCGTGATGAGGGACTGAATGTGGTCGAATTCGGCGCTGTCGTCACAGACATGGTGGCCGGTTTGAATCGTATTGAAATCCAGCCAGGCGCGATTGTGATACGACTCGCTGGAACTGTGGCTGCCCAGCGGGTGAAAGGAAACCAGGCGCTGAGGATCCACTGATTTGATGCCTTGGGCAATCTGTTCGACATAGGGGTGGGGGTCGCGATCCCCTCCGACCACGTACATGATTCCCGGTCGGTTCTTGTAACGGTTGGCAAACCAGACGCCGAAGTCATACGCCTGCTGGTTGTTACTGAAAATGTTCAATTCACCGCCCGCGATCGTTCCCCAGGCGGGGAACAGTATGGGGTGCATGCCGCGAGCGATGGTTGCATCGACAGCGTAGTCCACATGGCGCCAGAAAGCTTCGTTCCAGTTTCCGGGCGAGCCGGGGCGGTCGCCATAGACATTCGGGTCATAGGGAGACCATCCGAACATGGAGACGCCATGGAACAGCCCGGTCAGGTGGATCGCGGTGAAGCCTTTGGCCTTTCGGTTGTCCAGAATGTAATCGATGTCTTCGCGCGTCCCGAGACGGGAAAGTCGCCATTGCGTGTCGCCAAGAAAGAAAAATGGCGATCCATCGGCATACATCAGATAGTGCTTGTCGGGATGCAGGCGGATTTCCTTCAACGCGGCCGATGCCGCCAGCGACCAGGCAAGGAGCAGTAGTAGGGTGAACAGCGTGGCGCCTGTTTTTCGGGCTGAACGAACAGAATTCATCATTTTCTCCCTGCGCGAACCAAGCGAAGATTTTCCCGTTGCGAGGTTCTCGATTTTGAATAGTCGCTCAGGCTAGCATTCGAGATTCCATGTTTACGGGACCGCGGTCACAATATTTTCGAGATGATCGCTGGAAAGCCGAGGGGCCGACGGATGTGGGGGAGGAGAGTCTTGGAATGAACCACCTCAAACTGTGACAACTTCCGGGAAATCACAGTCGAACGAGATATTTTTCCCTTTGCGATGACGCAAAAACCGTCGTTGGCGGTCTACTACAGTGCATGTTTCACGAAGCGC
>DRPO01000199.1 GCA_011330835.1 Gammaproteobacteria bacterium
AGTTTTTACAACGCAGCTATCGGCGGAAAAATGCGCGGCATGAACGGGGTATTCTTGGAGGCGAGAAGTATATACCTCTCACCCACTTCCGATACAGGCCGACACGCATCTCCTTCATGAGACACCTTCTATCCACTCTCGCGCTGTCCATACTCTGCGGCTCCGCGGCTGGCAACTACGCTAACGCCCTGGACGACCTTCCCACAATCGGGGACCCCATCAATCGCGTACTCACATCCCGCGAGGAATACCAACTGGGCCAGGCGCTGCTCACCCGCCTGCGCCACGAGCTTCCAATCGTCGAGGATATCGAACTCAATTACTACCTCAACAACCTGGGCGCCAGGCTCCTCAGCCATGCTGGCGCCTCAGCGTTTCCGTTCCACTTCCTGATTCTCGACAGCCCCGTGATCAATGCATTCGCCGCGCCCGGCGGCATCATCGTCGTCCACACCGGCCTGATCAACCTGGCGCGCAACGAAGACGAACTGGCTGGCGTCCTGGCGCACGAAATCGCACACGTCACCCAACGTCATCTCGCCCGGTTCTACCAGAAATCCAGCAAGATGGATCTTGGCGCCACGCTCGGAATCATCGCCGCCATCATCGCCAGCGCCAACTCGGCGGCGGCCGGTCAGGCGGCGCTCTACGCCGGACTGGCCGCCAACGCCAGCGCCAAGCTCGCCTTCACCCGGGCGAACGAACGGGAGGCCGACCGCATCGGGCGGATGACTCTCGAAAAATCCGGTTTCGACCCCAACGCCATGGGACGCTTCTTCGAGCGCCTGCGAGACGCCAGCATGGTCAACGAAGAAACCGCCCTCGAATTTCTTCAAACCCACCCCCTGCCCTCCGCACGGATTGCCGACCAGCTCACATTCGACCGGAAGCATCCAGAACCGGAAGAATCAGGATCGAAAGACAGCCTTGATTTCGCCCTGTTTCGCGCCCGCGCCCAGGGGCTCTCCCAAGCGCTGCCGCAACAATCCGACCGGGGAAACAGAAAAGACTGGGTGATATTCGCTCGCGCCACCCAGTTGCTCAACAACACTCGGCCCGAAGACGCGCTCAAGGCGCTTCGTTCCCTGTCGAAGGCATGGCGAAACTCATTCGGCGTCCGACTTCTGGTTGCGCGGGCGGAACTCAAGAACCACAACACCCAGGCCGCCCTTCGCGCTCTGGAAAATCTTGTCCAAACCTGGCCCGACAACCCCGCCGCCATCGAGGCTCTGGCCAACGCCTACCTCGACGCCGGCAAGCCGAAAAAAGCCTACGACCTCCTCACCCTGAAAAGCGCGCTGACCCATCGCTGGCTTCCCTTGCTGAAGCTCAAGGCCGCCGCCGCCAGCCGAGCCGGCAAGCAAGCGGTCAGCCACGCCACGATGGCCAGCTACTATCTGCGCATGGGCCTGCCGTCCGCGGCCATGGCGCAGGTCGAAATCGCCGAACGCCTGCCCGCCACCAGCGAAGTCAACCGAGCGAAGCTCGAACTGCTCAAAAAACGCATCAAGAAAGCCGCCGAAAACAAATAATGCGGTATCCTTCACGCCCCAACCCGCTTTTCTTACGGCAACGGCAGGCATGAAAGTTCACCTTAAAGCACTCGGCTGCCGCCTCAACGAGGCGGAGCTGGAAAACTGGTCGCAAACGCTGCTCCGGCAGGGGATGGCGCTGAGCCCCGACGCCGAAGACGCCGACCTGATCATTATCAATACCTGCGCCGTGACCAGCGACGCCAGCCGCAAGTCCCGGAACCTGATCAATCGCTTCCACCGGCAAAACCCGGACGCCAGGCTGGTGGTCACCGGCTGCCACGCCTCGTTGACGCCGGAAAAGACCGCCGCCACGCTGGGCGTCGACCTGGTCGTCGCCAATGGGCAGAAACAACAACTTCCGGAACTGCTTCGTAATGCGCTCGACCTCCCTCCCGCCCCCGGCGCCGGACACCGTCGGATCGCCCTGCGCGAACGGGGCCGCCATCGCGCCTTCATCAAGATTCAGGATGGCTGCCGATACCGCTGCTCGTTCTGCATCGTCACCGTCGCGCGGGGCGACGAGCGCAGCGTGGCGGAAGCGGATATCATCGAGCAGATCAATCGCTTCGCCGCGCAAGGCATCCAGGAAGCCGTCCTGACCGGCGTGCATGTCGGCGGATACGGCTCCGACACCGGCTCCAGCCTGACGCGGCTGGTCCAGCGCATCCTGGCTGAAACCGACATTCCCCGGCTGCGCTTCGCCTCGGTCGAGCCCTGGGATCTGCCGAACGATTTCTTCGCTCTGTTTCGCGATCCGCGACTCATGCCCCATATTCATCTGCCGCTGCAAAGCGGCTCCGACAGCGTATTGCGGCGCATGAGCCGACGCTGCAAGACCGACGACTTCCGCCGCCTGGTCGACCGGGCGCGCGAGCAGGTCGATGGCATCAACATCACCACCGACATCATCGCCGGCTTTCCGGGCGAAACCGATCAGGAATGGCGCGAAACCACGCGTTTCGTCGAATCCATCGGGTTTGGACATCTGCACATCTTCCCCTACTCCCCTCGCGAAGGGACCAAGGCCGCGCGCATGCCCAACCCGGTCGACAAGGCCACGCGCCAGGCGCGCTGCAAGGAACTGGCGGAACTCGGCCACGCCATGAAGCGCCGAGCCATGCGCGGCCTCATCGGATCGACCCAGGCCATACTCTGGGAACAACCGGAAACCACGGAAGACGGACACATCGTCCATCATGGCTACACCCCCAACTTCCTGCGCGTCCGCACGCAGGCGACCGGATCGACAGACCTGGAATCCCGCATCGCCGAGGCGCGCATGGAAGCCGTGGATGACCGCGTACCCGTACTGCTCGCCGAGCCGGTCGCGCCATGAACGACGCCGCGCTGACCGCCTTCGCCCGAGAACTGATGACCGCGCTGGAGAGCCGGCGACTTGTGCTGGCCACCGCCGAATCCTGCACCGGCGGATGGGTCGCCAAAACCATCACCGACCTGCCGGGCAGCTCCCGGGTTTTCGACCGGGGCTTCGTGACCTACAGCAACCAGGCCAAGCAAGAAATGCTCGGCGTCCGACGGGAAACGCTGGAGCGCTTCGGAGCCGTCAGCGAACAGACAGTGGCGGAAATGGCGAAAGGCGCCGTCCTCAGAAGCGGGAGCGACGCGGCGGTATCGGTCAGCGGCATCGCCGGCCCCAGCGGCGGAACACAAGAAAAACCGGTGGGTACGGTCTGGTTCGGATGGCGCTGCCAGGGCAACGCCTGGACGCGGCGCTATTGCTTTTCCGGCGACCGGGACGCCGTCCGGCGGCAGGCCGTGGCGACAGCGCTCCAGGGACTGATCTCGATTCTGGAATCGGGAGCCCCCTGAGAACCTTCCTGATTCGCCCCGTCATTCCCTGATCGCCCCCATCATTCCCGCGAACGCGGGAATCCAGAGTCGCAACCTGCGATTCCGGGTCTTCGCTCCACTCAGCCCGGAATGACAGGAGCGGCGCGGGAGGGATCGCGCCGCCCAATGGTCGGATGAAGAGGTCGCCCGACGCTGGCTGAGGCTCAGCCCGCCCCGTCTGGCGGTTCATCAGAATCCCGAGGCGCCGCAAGCGGCGGATTGCTTTGATACTTCTCGCGCTCAAGAATACCCCATTCATGGCGCGCGTCTTTTCGCCGATAGCTGCGTTGTAAAAACTTGACGTAGCCCCACTATGCCTGCGTTTTTGCGCCTTGCTCTCGACGAAAACCTACGCACCCTAAATGGGGTATTCTTGGTATATCCTCCGGCCCGCGATGGGCTGGAGGCTCGCCGTGGCCATGATCGTGCGTTGCGTGAGCTTGGCCCGCATACGCCGCCGGATCCTGCTCGAATTTCTTCTCGCAGAACTCGCTGCAAAACCAGTAGTACGCGCCATCATGGACTTGGTGGAAGGGGCTCTCCGGCGTCACAGCCGTGCCGCAGACGGGATCTTTCAGGATGTTCATTGGCGCTGCCTCCACTATTGGATATCGGATCGATAGCGACAGTATGCAAGGTGTGCGCAGGGTACAGGTCAAGGGAGTCAGGGAGATTCTCACCCCCGAAACAGGCGGGTTTCTGGATCCCGGCGTTCGCCGGGATGACCTCTTCTCAAGGTCTTCCCCCCACAAAACCTCATTCACGTCATCCCGGCGAACGCCGGGATCCAGCCAGTCAACCCAATCGACAGGCGATCACCAGATCCATGACATTGGTTCCCGTGGGGCCAGTGGTCACCAGATCGCCGGCGGCTTCAAGGAAATCGCCTGATGAAAACGCCGCCAAAGCAGCCGCAAGGTCGGTCCCCGCGGACTGGCCGCGAGCGACCGTGCGGCCATCGACCAGGGCGCCAGCGTCCTCGGTGGCGCCGTCGCCACCGTCAGTGCCGGAAACCAGGGCCATCCAGCCAGGCTGGTCTTGCAGGCGTTCGGCCAGCAGCAGCGCGAGGTGCTGGTTGCGCCCCCCGCGCCCGGGGTTCGGGGGCAGGCGGACGGTCGGTTCTCCGCCCCAGAGGTGGACGCCCGGCGGACCGTCCCGGAGAGTGGCCGCGATGGTTGCGGCGGCATCGGTTACGTCGCCGCCGAGAAAGGCGTCGTGGCGATGGCAGGCGTGGCCCAGCGCCCGCGCCGTTTCCTGGGCGGCGTCCAGCGCGTGGGATTGGGTGGCGACGAGATGATGCCGGATGCCGACCGTTTCGCCAGTGGGGTCGAACAGCGGGCCGGAGCCGATCACCGCCGGGTCGTCTCCCCGTACGTCGGAGATCAGCAAAACGTCGACGGACCGGGCGCGCAAGGCCCGGGCCAGTCCGCCGCCCTTGATCCGCGACCATTCCCGGCGGCGCGCGTTGATGACGTGAATCGGCTCG
>DRPO01000200.1 GCA_011330835.1 Gammaproteobacteria bacterium
AGCTTGCGCTCCTCATCCAGCCCGAGGCTGACCACCTGCAACCCCTTGTCGCCGTATTCATTCTGAAGGGCTATCAGCTCCTTGATTTCATATTGACACGGCGCACACCAGCTTGCCCAGAAGTTCAGAACAATAACCTTGCCCTTCCATTCGTCCAGTGAGTGCGTCTTGCCATCCAGCCCTTTGAGCTTGAAGGGGGTCATCTCCCAGGCGTTGTTGGTTTTGGAAGGAAGCGCGATGGTCGTGGTCTTGGGCGGCGCGCTTTCCGTCACGCTCACCGAACTTGGGGTGGACTCTGAACCCAGGCGGGAGTACCCCGCCCAGGCAAGCGCGGAAACCAGGAGAAAAGCAACCAGCGAAAGCGTCAACCACCGAAGACTCATTTTTTCTCCCGAACAACGTTCCAGACAACCTTGTACTTTTCTCCCAGGCTGTTGATATATTCAACCAGTTTCTCATCGAACAAAGCCTGGGCAATCTTGTCCCTGATTGCCGCGAATGAACGCTTGCCGCCCGGCCGGCGCTCCAGGATCGTCACGAGATGGAACCCCTTGGGCGTTTCGATCACCTCGCTCACCTGATTGTCTTCCAGATCCGCAATGGCTTCCTCGATAACGGGCAACCCCGTATTTTCCTTGATCCAGCCCATATCGCCATTGTGCTGGCGCCCGTAAGGATCAATGCTGTATTTTCCTGCCAACGTGAACAGGCTTTCCCCCGCGAGTATTTTCTTGCGCAGCGTTTCGGCCTCCCTGCGGGTTTTCAGCACAATCTGCCCGATATGACGTCTCTCGGGTATCACCGCCAGACCGGGATGTTTTTCGAGATAGGCTTTTAACGCCTTTTCGTCGCCAACCCATTCCTTCTGCTTGCGCTCGATCAACAGGGCGGGCAAACGTTCTTCCCGATAGCCCTCGAGCTTGTCCGCGATGTCCACGCCCTCCTTTTTGGCCGCCTTGGCCATCAGCAACAGTTCCGCGCGCCGATACAAGCGATCTTCCAGCCATTCCCTTGAAGGCTTTCCGGTCACCGCGACGCCTTCGACAAGATCGCCATAAGAGATTTTGATCCCGTCATCCCCTGTCAGCAAAACCGTATCGGGCTTCAGATCGCCCTCCAGCCTGTCCTCGAACAGCTTGACGTGATAAGAATCACGCAAGGTCTGTATCGTCAGTTTACGAAGCTGGCGATACCGGTTGGAAATATAAGCCGACTTGGCGGCCGCCAACGCGTCGGCATTTCCCGCATAGGCGATTTTCATCCTTTTCAGTTCTTCCGAGGGAATCACCACTTTCTCACGAAGCTTGTCGATATAAAACTTGTAAAGCAAGCCGAGTTCGAAATTCTTGACGTCTTTCCTGAACTCTTCCGTCTCATCGAGTTTTTGCGCCTTTGCTTCCAGCTTGAGCAAACGCGACGCAACCAGCCGTTGAAGCAGATCGCCTCGCAGGGCGGCCTGATCGCTCTCGTCCATCGCCACGAACTGGGTAGCAAAAGGAGAGCTGTTGATGGCCTTCTCCAGCTCATCCGAAGTGACCTTGAGATCGCCGACGGTTGCGAGCACCTCGGGTTTCGCATCGGCATGGACGGGGATCAACAAGACGCATAGCGTCGCGAACAATAGTTTTTTCATCATGGGCAATTCGGTCTGTCTACAGGGTAGCTGCGCATTATATACCTCTTGCGTTCAAGAATACCCCATTTAGGGTGCGTAGGTTTTCGCCAGAGCAAGGCGTAAAAGCGCAGGCATAGCGGGGCTGCGTCAAGTTTTTACCCAATCGCAAAAGGCAGACACAAAAAAGCGCCAGCCCGAAGGCTGGCGCTACTTTCAATGGTTGAGAATCAATCCTCCGGCGGTATCGCCCCGCCGGCGTCCGGCGCACTGGCGTGCATCCAGGCGATGGCGCCCTCGAAGTCATCAAGAATGGGCTTGCCATTCCAGACGTGATCCTCGTCATCGGCAATTAGCGGTACCCCATTTTCGTTGGTGTAGTGACATGCCGCGCACTTCAGAGGACCATGCGAACCATCGGGGTTGTAGCTGGCGGCCTGCTTGTAGGTCGTGACATCGACATCAGGCGTTACCGGATACAGACCGTGGATCGACTGGTGACAGGCCTGACAGGCCAGGCCCGCGTGACCTTTACTGTAACGCATCAGGCTGTATTTACCAGGTTGGTTGATCGGGAAGGCGACGCCGCCCTGACCTTCGACAAATGGAGCCGCATGACAGTCGGCGCAGTGAGGCGCGCCAGCGGACAGCCAGTAGTCGCGACCATGAGTCGCCGCTGAGTACGGCACCGCGGTGGCGCCAGTCGCGCCCTCGGGCAGCTTCAGCGACTTGGGATCGACAGCCGGATTGGCCGACAGCGGCACGACATTGATGTCGCCATCGACATCCTTGCTGGCCATCGGCCCATTGCCCTTCAGAGCGATGACGGCAATATCCGGAACCAGGCGCTTCTCGGCCCAGGTCAGCAGGATGCCGGATTTTCCCGGGGTATCCTCGCCCTTGCTGTTCAGCACGACCTTCGGATCCAGGTACTTGTCGATCAACTCCTGCTTGCTGACGCCAATGGCGGCGGCAATCTCGTCAAGCGACTTGTTGCGGATCGTCTTGCCGGTCTGTTTGAAGGCGTTTTGCAGATTATCGCGCTGGTACAGTTCACGGCTGAGCTGCGAGTGACAGTTGGTGCACCACAGTCCCTTGCCGCCCTTGCCGTTGCCAATCTGGGAGACATTGGCCTGCAGCCACTGGCCAATACTGTTGAGGTACTCCTTGGTGCCGACGCCGTCCTTGTCCTTGCCAGGATTGGAGTGAACGTCGCGCCCCACGTAGCAACCGCCCGCCGCGTCTCGGTTGTCCGCGTCCGCATAGGCGTTCTTGCCATCCGGAGTAATGGGATAACCCTCCATGCTGCGATCCTGACGGTGAGCCGGATGGCAGGCCTGGCAAGCGCCCGAGCGACCGAGAGAATCAGGCATCGGAACCGCCTTCTGGTGAACCGAGTGCATGGCTTGGGTCAGCGGCGGAATGAGCTTTTCCTCGCCGGTTTTCGGATCCTTGTGCTTTTTGGAATTCAGAACGCCAATGACGTTGTCGGCGTGGCATTTCTGACACAGCACGGGATCGCGGCCCAGGCGATTCTTCAGGGCGCGGCTGTTGGGGTTGTAGTTCTTCAGGAAATCGGTGCCGTTGTGGTCATCGTGCATCTCCATGATGGAAATGGAAGTGGCCTTCAGGTCCGCGATCCAGTCGCTGGCGCCCAGACCTTTCCAGAAGGCGCGCTCCTGCTCGTACAACTTGTATTTGTCGCCGTTGGCGGTCTTGTTGCCATGACAATTCGCGCAGTTTGGAATGTCGATGGGGTTGGTGCCCACGAACTGAACCGGTTTGCCGCTGTGGCTGTCAATCACCGGCTTGCCGGTTTCCGCGTCCACCATCTTGACCCAGGCTTCCTGGTAAGGCTGGATGTCGCTTTCCACCAGACCCAGAATATCCTTGCGGGAAACGGAGTCGGAGAACGGCGTCAGGGGCAGGCCCAGGGCGTCCCAGATGCCGGGATTGGTCAGCACGATGGGCACATTATCAAGCACGGGGCTCTTGGTATAGACGATCGTGCCTTTTTCGCCGGTATAGTGCAGATGACCGCCCTTCAGGGGGCTGGGAACCGCCGCGCCGGCTGGCCCGTTATCCTTGGGGATGGGGATCTGGATGCCGACAAACTTCTTCTCACTGTCCGCCGTGGTGTTCTTCGGGTTGGAGCCCTTCAGATCCTTGTAGACATACAGATGAGTGAAGTAGGCGTTGGCGACATTCTCGTTGGCGTCGTACTTGCCGTCCTTGTTGATGTCGTAGGGAATATCCCAGTAGTGCAGCTTGTTGCCTTCCGAATAGGTGTTGTCGATATGGCCGTATTCGAGCTTGAAGCGCTTCTTGCCATCGACCACGACGGAATGATCCTTTTCATCGGCTTCGAGAAGCTCCGGATATTTCTTCTTGCCGGTGGCCGTCTTGATGACCTGGCTCTGTATCGAGTTATAGGGCGGCAGTACACAACAGTAGGTGAAGTCGAAGCCGGTACAGTGCATCCCAAGCTCGTAATTCACCGTAATGTTGTAATCATTCTTGGGTTGGGCGGCCGTAGCGCCGATAGCTTTCTTCGCCATGGCGGTCGCGCTCCCCTTGATGGTTTCAGCCGTTTGGCAGCCGCCAATGGCCAATATGGCGCTGGCTGTCAGCCCGGCTGCGACCATCAGGTCTCGCCTGATCCTCTTCATAGGTTCTCCTCTGTTGGACTGTTTTTGACAGGATGTTGTAGCGATAAAGCACAACGAATCTTTCAGGTAGAGGGTTATAGCATAAATACAACACCCAAATCTATTGGAAAAGGATTTTTCGTGTTGATTCAGCATATTATAAACCTCTAAATTACGCGCGGCGATAGGCATATAAACACTGTGTTGCGCGCGCGCCACGATTTCTTGATCCATGTAGTTGATGTGGCGGGCAATATCAGTACAATCCGTTGCCTTCCACGTCTGGATACCGACCAGCCTTCCTGGAGGTCGCGGCCAAGCCCTGTTCGCCGCGCTCTCCGTTCGGCCCCTATTCCAGCGTTGGCCTGATTTCCCGAACCCACAAACCCGCGAATCGCGATGACCTCGACACTGCGCAATGTAATGCCTCTGCTCGCCAACTTTCTGCCATTTCTCAAATGGTTCAAGCTGATCAACAAGGAAACGTTGAAGGCCGACGCCATGGCGGGGCTGACGGGCGCGGTGATCGTGCTCCCCCAGGGCGTCGCATTCGCGACCATTGCCGGACTGCCGCCGGAATATGGTCTTTACACCGCCATGGTCACGCCGGTGATCGCCGCCCTGTTCGGCTCGTCCTACCACCTGATTTCCGGACCGACGACCGCCATTTCCATCGTCGTTTTTTCCGCCATCAGCCATCACGCCGAACCCGGCTCGCCGGAATTCGTATCGCTGGCGCTGACGCTGACCTTTCTGGCGGGCGTCTATCAGTTCGGCTTTGGCGTGGCGCGACTCGGCGCGCTGGTCAACTTTGTCTCGCACACCGTCGTCATCGGGTTTACCGCGGGCGCGGCGATCCTCATCGCCACCAGCCAGATCAAGCACATTACCGGCATCGAAGTGCCCAAGGGCGCATCCTTCCTGCACACCTGGCTCGACCTGTTCCACGGCATTGGACAATTCAATATCTATGTCTTTACCGTCGCCATGGCCACCCTGCTCACGGCGTTGCTCATCAAGAAGTATCTGCCCCGCATCCCCAATCTTCTGATTGGCATGGTCGTCGGCAGCCTGCTGGCGCTGTTCTTCAACCGCTACACCGACGCCATCCACCTGGTCGGCAAAATCCCGGCGAAGCTGCCGCCCCTGTCGCACCCCGAATTCTCTCTGGAGACCATCAAGATGCTGGGCCCCGAAGCCTTCGCCGTCGCCCTGC